>JANNVG010000560.1:0-6645 GCA_031414395.1 Fimbriiglobus sp. | reverse complement strand
TTCTGGGGCATCGAGGACGTGAACTTCCGCGGCGGCGCGCGGGTGGCGACGGGCGACATCAACGCCGACGGGCGGGCCGACCTGGTGGTGTCGGCCGGGTTCGGCGGCGGCCCGCGGGTGGCCGTGTACGACGGCCGCGGCATCCCCACGAACACGCAGCCCAAGCTGCTCGGCGACTACTTCGCCTTCGAGCCGACCTTCTCCGGCGGGGCGTACGTGACGGTGGGTGATGTGAACGGGGACGGGTTCGCGGACGTGATCGCCGGGGCGGGTGAGGGGGGCGGGCCGCGGGTGCGGACGCTCAGCGGGCGGGAGCTGACGGGCGGGCGGGTGACGACGGTGACGGACCAGTTCGTGTTCGACCTGAACGGCAACGCCGGCGGCGTGCGGGTGGCCGCCACCGACCTGGACGGGGACGGGATGGCCGAGCTGTTCGTCGGCACCGGGCCCGGCGTCCGCCCGGTCGCCCGGTTCTTCAACCCCCGCACGGGTGCGGCACTGAGCACGTTCAGCCCGCAGTGGGAGAACACCATCAGCGGCGTGTTCGTCGGGTGACGGCGGAGTAGGTGCCGCCCGGCAGGCGGCATCTACTTCCCCTCCGTACTCGGCTTCGACTTCAACCCGGCCGTGTTCACCGCGACCACCTTGTATACGTGGACCTTCCCCGGCTCCGGCTTCGGGTCGGTGAAGGTCATGGGTACGAGCGGTTGCGTCGGCGTGTCGCTGTACTGCAAGTTCTGGAAGACCGGCCGGCCGAACGGGTTCTTCCCCTTCTCCGGGACGGTGGCGATCTCCTTCCCGTCTCGCTCGATCACGAAGCCGGCCAGCCCGCTCTCCACGTCGGCGATGGCCTTGAAGATGTCGTCTGAATACTGAGTGGATATGGTCCGGCCGCGGTAAAGGTGTGCCCGGCTGTTCTAGTCCCACGGGTCGTGGACGGTAGGTCAAGCCGCATCACGAAATTGCACACGGATGAACCGCAGAGTGCGGGCGTGCTTGGTGCGGTGGTGGCTGAGGGTGAACCCGTGGGCCGACAGGAAAGGCACCATGTCGACCACCTTCCGCCCCGGACAGATCGGCACGAACGCGAACAGCCGGTGCCGCTCGGCGAACGAATCCAGTTCATACCCCAACTCGTGCGACGTGCCCTCCCATCCATCCGCCGGCAGGTTGGCCAGCCACTTCGCCAGCAGCTCGCGGAACCGGCTCTCGGCCATTTCGTCGCGGTCAAAGTGCATGGGGTGATCTGCTGTTTGATGAGCGTTGCCACGGGTCCGAATCCTCCGAAGGTGGATGGGGAATAGCAGTCGGTCCAGAAACGCGAAAGGGGGAGCCGGTTGGCTCCCCCTTGGGTGGTCGCCATCGGTGTTGCTCCGGGGTGGTGGGGAGGGGGTGCTCCGCGACACCTTCACCATCGGTTCGGACAGGCCGGCCACTTGCGCGACGAATGCCGGGGAACGATCAACCGACCCACTGCGATCGGAATGCCGCCCAGTGACGTTCGGCCGCTTCGCGTTCCGCCCCTTGCGCTTCGGCGTGATCGAACACGGAGCGGTGCGAGAGCGCCCCACCCGGCCGCAGCCCAGCCCGCGGCAGTCCGCACGACGTGGCGGCCAGGTCGAGCAGTTCGCGGACACACGACACGACGGCCGGCCCGGCGAACCGGCCGACGACCTCCGTCGGTCGACAGAACGGGTCGCCGTCGATCTGCACTTCCCCGTTGCCAGTCACCACGAACGGCACCCGTCCCCGACCGTCGGCCGGTTTGCGGGCGAAGTCGATCAGGGAGGTGTGGTTGGGTACCCACTGGAACGCGCGTGCCTGCCTCGCCTCCCGGCCTTTGCTCTTCTTCACCCGCGTGTCGGCTCCCTCCGCTGCCCCGTCCGCCAGGTGTACTGCGATCCGGTTGGTGACCATGGCCGTCCCCTCCTCTCTGGGTGGTGTGATGCGTCGTGAAGTGCGGCGCAGTGGGCCGCAAGTTACCCCCGGCCGGAACAGGCCACAACCGACGTCTGAAGTCGCAGACACCAGATTTCCCAGGAAGTTTGCCAGACCGCCTGCTACACAATTCGGCCCAATCCGGGGCTGACGTATCGATCTGATCTTGTGGCCGAAAGCCGACCCGAGAGAGTGCGAGTTGGGTTCAAATCACGTCGTTCCGGGAGTACCGTACGTGTGGGCCATTCCATGAGGTGAAGCAGGTGACTGCACTTTCCGTGAAGTCTTCAACTCTCATGCGGCGAGGTCCAACAGCCGCTCGGCGGTGGCGTGGATTTCGCGTTCGTCGGCCCCACTCCGCAGAGCCGCCCGAATCTCCTCGCCCAGGATTTCCCGCTTCCACGCCCGCCGCTTGTCGGCGTGACTGGGGCGACGCGCGCGGTCGTCCCACGGCGACTGCTGGCGGTGGCCGGTGAGCCCGTCCGCCGCCTTCCCGCGCGCGAGCCCCTCGGTCGCCGTGAACGTCCACAGGCACACGTGGAACGCCCCCACGTTCGCCCACTGGAACCGCGTCTGCTGCTGACCCGCGCCGACGACCTCCTTCACCTCGCGGAAGGTGATCTCCAGGCTGAAGCGGTCGGCCACCAGGCCGAGGATGTCGGCCACCCCCGCCGCCGGGTCGGTGCAGAAGTACGCCGGCCACCCGTGCGGCTCGTCCACCAGCACCACCCGGATGGCCCCGCCGGCCGGCCGCCAGGTGGCGACGAACGTCTTGTACCGCTTCGTCTGCGTCTCCCCGTACAGGGTGAACGGGCCGCTCTGCCGCCCTTCGCCCCTTCAACATCCGTGATCTCGCCTGCTCAGTCGGCGGACCGGAGGCCGAAGTCCCCGAGGCCGCCCGTCAGGCCGCCCATCCCCCTGCCGGCCCGTATCCGGGCGAGTAGCGTCTTGAACCGCGGGACCGATCGCAGGGGGGCCAGATCGGCGTCCGCCTCGAGCTCCCGCAATTTCGAGTCGGCCGAGAAGTATCCGCTCCCGCGGAGGCGTTCCAAATAGGCAAGGGCGGCGTCCGCCCGCTCCGCGCGGACGCTGCCCGCCGCGGCGGCGTCCGCCGCGGCCAGGGCGTACACGCACGCTGCGTTGTACACGGCCCCGTCACTCACTCCCTGTGATCCGGCCAGCCGGGCGGCCGCCCGCACCGCCCGCGGGTGGTCCGTCCGGGGGCCGGTCGACCAGGGAATGCGGGACTGCTCCATCTCGGCCGCCATCTGGGCAACGGCGCGCAGGGAGGCGATCGCCTGGGGGGAGTACGACGACTGGAAGCGGACCCGGTGGTCGGCGGTCAGGCGGGCGAGCCGGGCGAGCAGTTCGAGCTGACCGGGCCGCGGCCCGGCAGGCCGTGCTCCGGGCGGCAGTGCGACCCACAGGTCGTCGAACAGCTCGAACGCCTCGGTGGCGAGTCCGTCGCCCGGTGCGGCAGTCGACGAGGCGGCCAGGAGGATGACCCCCCGCAGGCAGCGGCAGTCGTCCCGCTCGAGGGCCGCGGGGGTGCCGTTGGGGAAGCCGGCCTCCGCGGCCCACCCCGCGGCCTGGGCCGCCGCGAACCCGTCCTCCGCCTGTCTCAGGAGCGAGATCGCCTCGTTGGACCGACCGCCCTTCAGGTCGGTGAACGCCAGCCACCCCTGGTAGAACCGGCACTCGGCCAGGGCGTGGGCGTAGGCCGGTTCGTCCGGCCGCTCGGCAGCCAGTGGGACTAACAGGTCAACGGCCTGGCGGAAGTGCAACTCGGCCTCGGCGCGGGTGCCCCGGAAGTCGGTGGCGAGGATGCGGAAGGCGTACATCTTGTGCCGGTCGGCCAGGTGGTATTGCCGCCATCGCTCGGCGGCCGCTTCCGCCTGCCGGGCGGCCTGGGCCTGGCTTTCGGCGGCGGCGGTGTGATCGGTCGACCACCGCCAGTACATCAAGCCCACCCCGGCTGTCGCGAGCAGCGCGGCGGCCAGCACGCCCGACACCGCCAGCCACCGATCTCGAACGCGCGCCCGCTCCGCTTGCCGGCGGCGATCCTCAGCCCGCCCCCGCAGCGCGAGGATCTCGTCCCCCACCGCGGTCGCGGTGGCCGGCCTGTGTGAGGGGTCCGGGTCGAGGCACCGCAGAGCAAGATCGACCAAATCCGACCGTTCAACACACGCCAGCCGGGCGCGGGCGTCGGCCAGGTCCCCCGCCTGCGCTCGCGTCAGCTGCTCGGCCGGCGGGCCGTCATACGCCGGTTTCCCGGTGAGCAGCTCGCACAGGATGCTGCCGAGTTGGAACACGTCGGTCCGGACCGTCACCTCGCCGCCGAACTGCTCGGGGGCCATGTAGGCGGGGGTGCCGGAGTAGCTAGGCGTGCCGGACGCCAGGGCGTCCGGGTCGGCCTCCCGCCTCCACTCGATGCGACTCAGCCCCCAGTCGAGCACGAAGACGGCTTCCCCGTTGCGACCGAGAACGATGTGGCGTGGCTTGAGGTCGCGGTGGATCACCTGCGGGTCGGTGGCGTGCCGCGACCCGACCGTTTGACAGGCCCGGACGAACACGTCCAGGAGCGGCTCCAGCGCTCCGCCGACCACGGGCCCTCCCTTGAGCTTGTCGGCCAGTGTTTCCCCGTCGGCGAACAGCATGGCCATGTACGGCTGGCCGGCCGTGTCGTGGCCGAACCGGTACACGGCCGGGATGCCGGGGTGCGGCGGCCGGGCGGTGAGTCGCACCTCCTCCTCGAACCGTGCGGCCAGCTCCAGCCGGAGTCCGGGGCGAACCCGTTTGACGGCGACGGTGCGATCCAGCCGCGTGTCATACGCCTCGTACACGACCCCCATCCCCCCGCCGTCGATCAGCCGGTACAGCTCGAACTCGTCGATCCGCTCGATCAGGTCGTGTCCCACCCGCCGCTGTGATGCCTCAGACGCCGGGCGGCCGACGCGACGCTCCACCCAGACGCGGAACGCGGCCCGGTGCGGGGGAGGAACGTGGTCGTGAATCCAGGCGTCGATGGCCGGCCACTGGACGGGGGTGGCCTGCGGGAACGTACGGCGGAACTCCAACCGGCCGTGCTGGGGCGTCCAGGAAGAGTCGAACGGTAGTCCCATGACGAATTCCCAGGAAGGTGAGGAGGGCTCAGCCGGCCGGAACGGTTCCGGCCGGCAGATCGAGTTCGTCTTCCATCCACGCCCGCGCGGCGGTCAACTCCCGCCGTACGTCCGCAATCTCCCGGCCGGTCAGCACGGCCAAGGTCTCGACCGACTGCCCCGCGTACTCGCTCAGGAGGAGCAACTCCCCCGTGGGGAGGTCGGTCGCCAGGAGCGAGTCGAAGGCCGGCACGATGCGGCCGAGGTCGCTGACGGTGGACCCTTCGGCGGCCAGGAGGGTAGACCGGACGGACCCGGCCGGCACCCGCGACCAGTCGTTCACCACCTCTCCCACCGGACGCCGCATTTGGAACCGTGCGAACGCCAGCAGAAAATCAGTCATCCGGTCGGTCGACAGGGGGGTGTAGCCGTACAGCCGCGTCTTCACCCACCGGGCCAACTCCCCGGGCGTGGCCGGCCGGTCATAGGCAGGCAACGATTCGGCCTCGGCGGCGGCCGCGGAGATGGCAGCCGCCAGGGCGTCGAGTGGGATGAACGGAGTGAACGGCGGAACCGCCGGCGGCGCGGTGGCCTTGCGGTACAGGTCGAGCAGTGGTTCGGCGGCGTCAAACGGGTCGTCCGGTGTCGGGTCGGTGTTCGCGGTCATGTCAGTTCTCGGGTGGCGAGCGGGTGAGGAAGGGAGACGGTTCCGGTCGGGGCGGGAACTCAGCGGCGACCGCCGCCACGGGGGTAACGGTCTCCCAGGTCGGCGGGCAGTGCGTCGTGCAGGCGGTCGAGCGCACGACTGAGCCGGGTTCGCAGGGCGATGACCGAGAGGCCCAGGATGTCGGCCATTTCTTCCCGGGAGAACGGCTCGTCCGCCGCCCGCAGGGCGAGCACCTCTTGGTCTTCGACCGACAACCCGCCCGCCGTCCGCCGGACCGCCCGCCGGTCGTCGTCCAACCGCTGGAGTTCGTCCAACCCATCGTGCGGGTCGACCGGTTCGGCCACAGTCGTCAGGCCGGCCCCCGGCGGGCGGGTCGCCAACTCCTGGCGGGCGAGGTGGAGGGTCGTCCGGTACAACCATACCCCGAGCGGGGTCGGTGCGTCGAACGAGAGTCGCACGGCCGATTCGAGCAGCTTGCCGAACACCCGCGACCGTACCGCCTCCGCGAGGTCGGCGTCTCCCCACACCAGGCGGTACGCCCAGGCAAAGATGCGGTCGTGGAACGGCTCCACCGCGGCCGCGTAGGCCTCACGGTCTCGGTGGACGAGCGCCCGGTGGAACAGGGTTGCGAACGGCGTCTCCGGGGTCAAAGGGATACCCATTGGCCTGTTCCTCGGTCGGGGGGTGATGATAATCAACGACCCCACCGGGGTGTTACACCTCCACCGCATTTTCCCCAGAAGCGGTCCGCGGTCGGCCGCTCACGCACCCTGACCTGAGCGGGTCGCAAGGGCCGGGGCGGGTCGCACAAGCCGCTTGCGTGAACGGCAGACTTGTGGCACCCTGGCCGAATGCTGGAGCGTACGCACGAGGGTCGTGAGGTGATGTTGGCGACGGGCGACCGGCTGCCACTCGGTACGGTGTGCCGCCACCTCGGCG
>JANNVG010000559.1:0-3600 GCA_031414395.1 Fimbriiglobus sp. | reverse complement strand
CCGCGTGGCACCGCCCCCTCCGACGCTCCGCGTCGGTCTTGAGAGTCGGACGCGGAGCGACAAGGGTGCCGTTCCCACGCGGAGCGTGGGAACGAGGTCAGACCAGCCGGCCGGGGTTGAACACGTCATCCGGGTCGAGGGTCCGCTTGACCGCCCGCATCAGTTCGCGGTCGCCGCGGTCTTTACCCCAGACGGGAAGAACCGCCTTCCACGCCGGCGGACAACGGCGGACGGTCACGTTCCCGTTGTGGGTGGTGAGCTTGGTCAGTTCGGCGACGGCGGACGAGACGCGTTCCACGCCCATTTCTTCCGGCAGGTGAACCCACACGAGGCCGCTGCCGGCGTGTGCGTGAACGGCCGCCTCCGGGTGAACCGCTGCGGCCGCGAGCGACACAACCGCCGTGTTGCTCGGCGTGGTGTTCACCTTCAGCGTGACGAACCCTTCGGGTGCATGTTCGATGGTGGTGAACCAATTGAGCAACCGCACCGCCCCCCCCCCGTGATCGACTTTGAAGCCACTAACCGGCGCACCGCCCAGCTCCTTTTCCAGCGTCCGCGCCTGCCAGTCGACCGTGCCGGCCTTCTCCTCGAACCCACACGCCATCCGCCACCCCCCCCCTGGGGGGTTCGACACCTCCACCGCCACCGGCCGCGATTCGCTGGCGTGCAGGCGGTCGAGCGTCGGCCCCACTGCCGCCCCACTCACACTGAACGCCACCACCGCCGTCGCCTCCGGCTTCGGCTTCACCTTCAGCGTGAGTTGCGTAATGACGCCGAGCGTGCCGAGTGCCCCGGTGTGTAGCTTCATCAGGTCGTACCCGGCCACATTCTTCACCACCCGCCCGCCGCCCTTGACCTCCACGCCGTCGTCCGTCACGACGCTGATGCCGAGAATGTAGTCGCGGAAGGTGCCGTGCCCGAGCCGCCGCGGGCCGCTCAGGTTGGCCGCCACCGCCCCGCCGACGGTCGCCGTCTCCGGGTTCGGCACGTCGATGGGCAGCCACTGGTTCTCCGTCGCCAGCACCTTCGCCAACTCGGCCATCGTGATGCCGGCCTGTACGGTGATGGTCATGTCGCGGGCGGCGTGTTCGATCACCGCGTTCAGACCGCGGGTGTCCACCGCGATGCCCGGCTTGGTCGGCACCATGCCCAGGTCGAGCGTCGTCCGCCCGCCGACGGGGTAGATCCCCTGCCCCGCCGCCCGCGCCTCGCGCACGAGTTCGCACAATTCCGGCACGGACTGTGGCCGTCGAACGGGCAGCGGGCCGAACCCGTCGATGCAGAGCGATTCGGACATGAGCGAACTCGGGAGAAAGTTACCAAAGGCGGGTGACGCCATACGGGTCGAACGCGACATCGTTGCCCACAACGGTGAATCCTTCCACCACCGACTGAGCGATGATGAGCCGATCAAACGGGTCACGGTGGTACAACGGCAACGGGCCAGCCGCGAGGACGTGATCGAGGGTGATCGGGAACAGTTCGAAGCCGGAGGAGGCGAGTGCGTTGGGCAGGTACGTCGCGCACGGTTCGCCCAAGTTGAGCTTCCCCAGGCCCGCCTTGATGGACACCTCCCAGCAGCAGGCGAGGCTCACCAGCTTGCGGTTGGCGGGGTCTTCGAGGAGCGCTTTCGCCGTCGCACTCAGTGCCGGATCACCCTGACAAAACCAGAGGAAGGTGTGAGTGTCGAGGAGCAAAGTCATTCCATGTACTCCTTGAAGTCGTCGAGCGGGGCGTCGAAGTCGGGGGCCATCCGGAACCCCGGTCGGGCGTAACACCCGGCCTTGGCGGTGCCGGCTTCACTCGGCCACGGACCAGGGTTGCGGCACGTCACCAGCGCAACCACTTTCTCGTCCGTAGTCACTTCCACCACCTCGCCGGGCTGGAGCCGCGCCACCACACCCAAGAAGTCTGCCTGGAGTTCCTGCACCGTGACCGTTGACATGCGTCGTCCTCCGTTGGGTTGCCAGCATTGTAGTTGTGGCGCGGCGGGTAGAATGGCCTTCATGTCTACTCACGCACCCGCCCCCGAACTGCTCGCCCCGGCCGGCGATTGGGAGGCCCTCCGTGCCGCCGTCGCCAACGGTGCGGACGCCGTCTACTTCGGCCTGTCGGCGTTCAACGCCCGCGCCCGCGCGCACAACTTCACGCTGGAAGAATTGCCGCAGGTGATGGCCTTCCTGCACGCCCGCAACGTCCGCGGGTTCGTCACGCTGAACGTGCTCATCTTCGCCGACGAGATGGAGGAGGCGACACGGTTCGTGATCGCGTGTGCGGAGGCGGGTGTCGATGCCGTCATCGTGCAAGACCTCGGGCTGGTGAAGCTCATCAAGTCCATCGTCCCGACTCTGGCCGTCCATGCGTCCACGCAAATGACGCTGACCGAACCGCGGGGCATCGAGTTCGTGACGCGGTTGGGCGTGGAACGTGTGGTGCTGGCCCGCGAGTTGTCACTCGACGACATCCGCAAGGTGACGGCCGGCACCGACACGCCGGTGGAGGTGTTCGTTCACGGCGCGCTGTGCGTGGCGTACAGCGGGCAGTGCCTGACGAGCGAAGCGCTCGGCGGGCGCTCGGCGAACCGCGGGCAGTGTGCCCAGGCGTGCCGGCTGCCCTACGAGCTGCTGGTGGACGGCCACCCCCGCGACCTCGGCGACAAGGCCTACCTGCTCAGCCCGCAAGACCTCGCCGCGTATGAGTTGATCGCCCCGCTGATCGCCGCCGGCGTGATCTCGTTCAAGATCGAGGGGCGGCTGAAGGGCGGGCCGTATGTCGTCGCGACGACCGGCATGTACCGCAAGGCCATCGACGCCGCCCTGGGAAATCAGCCGTTCGCACCGACCCGCCGGGCGGAACTCGACCTCGCCCAGACGTTCAGCCGCGGCCTCACGCACGGCTTCCTCGACGGCGTGAACCACCAACTGCTCGTGCGGGGCCGGTTCCCCAAGAGCCGCGGCATTCGCGTGGGGAAGGTGGTCGGCTTCTTCAAGAACGAAGTGCAGATCGACCCGGCCGAAGCGGTGTCCGATCTCCTCAAGGCCGGCGACGGACTGCTGTTCGACCTCGGCACGCCAGACCAGAATGAGCCGGCCGGGCGGGTGTGGGCGGTGCGGCGGCACGGCGGGCAATACGCCGTGGCCTTCGGGGCCGGGGTGGTGGATTTCACCCGTATTCCCATCGGGTGCGAGGTGTGGAAGACGGACGACCCGGAGTTGAAGAAGCGGCTGACGCAGTCGTACTCGCAGGACAAACCGGCACGCCGCGAGCCGCTACGCGCCACCCTCGCCGGGACCGTCGGCGGGCCGCTCACGCTCACGCTCGCCACTGACACCGGGCTGTCAGCGGTGGCGGCGTGGCCCGGCCCGCTGGTGTTGGCGACGAAGCGCGCAACGACACCCGACGAGATGCGGGACCAGTTGGTGCGATTGGGCGACACGCCGTTCGAGCTGGGCGAACTCACTTCCACACTCCCCGCCGGCGTGATGGTGCCGAAGAGCGTGCTGAACGACCTGCGGCGACAGGCGGCGGCCGAGCTGGTGGCGAAGCGGGTGAAGCGACACTCGGTGGTGGAGCCGCGGGCGCTGACACTGGCTCGTGGGA
>JANNVG010000558.1:0-1792 GCA_031414395.1 Fimbriiglobus sp. | reverse complement strand
GATCAGGTTGCGCCAGCCCTCGAGGTTCTGGGCCAGCAGGATCAGGTGGTGGGCGGCCACCGGGTCCCCCAGCGGGTGCTCAACCGGGGCAGGTTCCACAACTCACCCGATACCCGGGGCTACCCGGCCCCCCAGGGGCGGGTTTCGCCAAGACACATTTGGGGCCTCCCATGCCGAAGAAGGACGCGGCCAAGTTCCTGCTGCGGCTCGACCCGGCGGTGATGGCGGCGGTGAAACGCTGGGCCGAGGCGGAGCTGCGGTCGGTGAACGGGCAGATCGAGTACATCCTACGCGACGCGCTGGCGAAACGCGGGGTGAAGTTGACGGGCGGGGAGGAGGGGGGCGATGAGCCGCGACCCGACGAGCCGGAAGCGTGAGCGACGGGCGCTTCAGAACCGGGGGGTTCCGGCCGTCATGGTAGTACACGCGACCCGACGAGCCGGAAGCGTAAGCGACGGGCGCTGGCCACCGTCGCTCACGCTTCTCGTTACGCCTTCCCGGCCGCCGCCGCCAGGCGCTCTTGCTTGTCGTGGGCGACGAGCGACGGGCGCTGGCCACCGTCGCTCACGCTTCCGGCTCGTTACGCCTTCCCGGCCGCCGCCGCCAGGCGCTCCTGCTTGTCGTGGGCGACGAGCGGCAGCACCAGGTGATCGACTTCGCCGGCCAGGATGAGTTGCAGCTTGTACACGCTCAGCCCGATGCGGTGGTCGGTCACGCGGCCGTCGGGGAAGTTGTACGTGCGGATCCGCTCGCCGCGGTCGCCCCCGCCGATGAGCGTCCGCCGCATGTCCGCTCGCGCCTTGTGCAACCGCGACTGCTGCTGCTCGTACACCCGGCTCCGCAGCACCCGCATGGCCTGCTCTTTGTTCTTCGTCTGGCTGCGGCCGTCCTGGCACTTCACCTCCACCTGATCGGCCGTCCCCTTGCGGTACCAGATGCGGACGGCGCTCTCCGTCTTGTTCACGTGCTGCCCGCCCGCCCCGCCCGCCCGCATCACCTCGATGTCCAGGTCGGCCGGGTTGATCTGCACGTTCACCTCGTCCGGCTCGGGCATCACCCCGACGGTGGCCATGCTGGTCTGGATGCGGCCCTGGGTTTCGGTCTTCGGCACCCGCTGCACGCGGTGCCCGCCGCTCTCGAACCGCAGCGCCTGGTACGCCCCGTCGCCGCTCACGCTCAGCACCACGTCCTTGAACCCGCCGGCCCCGCCGGGGCTGTGGTCGATCTCCTCCACCTTCCACCCGCGGGCGCGGGCGTAGCGGGTGTACATCTCGTACAGGTCGCCGGCGAACAGGGCGGCCTCATCCCCGCCGGTGCCGGCGCGGATTTCCAGGATGAGCTTGTCGAAGTCTTCGGTCGGGTCCACCAGCAGTTGGTCTTCGATGCGGACTTTCAGCGCTTCCCGCTTCGGGCGGAGGGCGGCCAGTTCCTCCCCGGCCATTTGCCGCAGGTCGGCGTCGGACTCGGTCAACATGGCTTCGGAGTCGGCGATCTGTTTTTCAAGCGACAGGAATTCGGAGTACGGCAGCACCAGCTTGCGGAGGGAGCCGTGCTCCTTCGCCACCGCCGCCGACTTGTGCGGGTCGGACGCTACGGCCTGGTCTTCGAGCTGCCGCTCCAGGTCGCGGAAGCGGGCGAGCTTCTGTTCCATCGCCGGCCACATGGGAAGACCCTCCGGGTGAAGACCTCACCCCCCGTCCCCCACCCCAAGTAACGGAGCGGGGGTGTTGAAAGCGCGTGGCGTTAGGGGGAAGGTGGCGGGAGTTGAGTAAGAGTGGGAAGGGGAACACCC
>JANNVG010000557.1:0-2695 GCA_031414395.1 Fimbriiglobus sp. | reverse complement strand
CGCCCCCATATAGATATGGAAGGAAGGGGAAATAAAGCCCCTGTTTTGGGTGCCGCGTTGCGGCCTGGTGCCCCGAGGTCAGACATCACAAAACCCTGTTCGACAGTGAGTATCGCTTGCTTTTGATCCTGGGGCTCCCGGCGTTGGCAAGTCGCGGCCCCTGTGGTCCATCGCTTGCGAACTCGCAAGACGTTCGCGTCAATGGGGCAGGGTGTCCGAATTCAGCCACGATGATGCCTGGGACGATCACCGCAGATCGTGTAGTGTTTCACCCCCAATGGCACATCAGCTAACATAGTCGTCGGCCTCCGTCGCGGAACTTCAACCGAGGCCCTGGAGGTGTTCGATGAGCTTGACGAGTGGTCGACGCAAGTGGACGGCGGCCGAGAAACTGCGGATCGTCCTGGCGGGGATGGAGGCGGGTGCGGCGGTGGCCGACCTGTGCCGTCGCGAGGGCATCAACCCGACGCAGTTCTACGGCTGGAAGAAGCAGTTACTGAGCGCGGCCAACGCCATCTTCGACGAGAAGAAGGACAAACCCAGCCACAAAGAGAAACGCCTCGAACGCGAATGCGAGCGGTTCAAGAACGTGATCGCGGAGATCACCTCGGAGAACCTCGATCTAAAAAAAACGCTCTCGGACTAGAGGACCACGGTCAGTTGCCGCCGGCGTTGCAGTTGCGGGTCCACGAGGAAGTGGTGCGAACCAAGGAGCGGAGTGGCTGGCGGATTGGGCGAACGTTAAAGGCATTGGGAGTGGCGCCGCGCAGCTACTACCGATGGCTGAAGGAGAGAGCGTGGGAGCGTCCGCCGGCGGTGGCGAAGCCGGTGCCGCCGTATGAGGCGACGCCGGCGGAGCGTCAAGCGGTGCTGGACTACGCGCGAAAACACCCGGGGCTGCGGCACCGCGAACTGGCCTGGCGGATGACCGACGAGAACGTGGCGTGCCTGAGCCAATCGACCGTGTACCGCATTCTCAAGGCGGAAAACCTGGTCTGTCCGTGGCAACGGCGGACGAAGCGGCACCGGGCGGCGGACGAGAAGGCGACGCGGCCGAACGAGCGGTGGGCGACGGATCTGATGTATCTGCAAGTGTTGGGGGTGACGTACTTCTGGATCGGCTTCCTCGACGAGTACTCGCGGTACGTCGTGCACTGGGAGCTGCGACCGAGCATGGACGGGGTGACGCTGGGCCAGGTGGCGCAGGCGGCGATCGACACGCTGCCGAAGAACGCCGACGGCCAACCGGCGGTGACGCCCGCGATCCGCTCCGACAACGGCAGCGGGTATGTGTCGGCGGAGTTCCGGCGAGTGCTGGGGGCGAACGGGCTGAACCACCAACGCATCAAACCTCATTGCCCCGAGGAAAACGGCATCATGGAGCGGGCCAACCGAACGCTGCGCGAGGAGTTGGACGGCGAAGTGCTGACGAGTGCGCCGCAGGCGAGGGACGTCTTGGCGCGGGTGATCCGCCGTTACAACGAGGCCCGGCTGCACAGCGCTCTGGGCTACCTGCGACCGGTGGATTATTATCGAGGCGACCCGGAGCAGTTGCAGGCCGAGCGGCGGAAGAAACTGCGGGAGGCCCGCCACCGCCGCCGCGAGATCAACCTCGCCCTGAGGCAGCCAACCCTACCGTTCCCCGACCCGGAGGCCATTGCCGACTGTGAGGGCTGATTTGTGCCAGAGGCGGTGAAACAATTCATTCTCTGCGTCTCTGCGTCTCTGCGTTTCTGCGGTGAAAATCTTGTATTCATTGCATCAACGCCATGAATCGCTCAAACAAGTATGTACTATCGTGCGGGCCGGCCGAGGCTTCCGGGTGGTATTGGACGCCGAAGACGGGCAGGGTGCGGTGCTGCATTCCCTCCAGCGTGTTGTCATTCAAGTTGATGTGGGTGGCGGCTACTTCGGCGGGGAGCGTGCCCGCATCGACGGCGAAGCCGTGGTTCTGCGTGGTGATCTCGACCTTGCCGGTAGTCTGGTCCAGCACCGGATGGTTGGCCCCGCGGTGGCCGAACTTGAGCTTGAAGGTCTTGGCCCCGAAAGCGAGGCCGAGCAACTGATGGCCCAGGCAGATTCCGAAGATCGGTTTTTGGCCGATGAGTTGGCGGATGGTCTCGATGGCGTACGCCAATGGCTCGGGATCGCCCGGGCCGTTCGAGAGGAAGACGCCGTCGGGATCGTGCTTCAGTACATCGGCCGCGGTGGCGGTGCCTGGTAACACGGTCACGTCGCAGCCGATTTGCGTGAGGCAGCGGAGGATGTTCCACTTCATGCCGTAATCCAGGGCGACGACCCGTTTGCGCGAGGCCGGCTGAGATTCGATGACCCGCGACGTGAATTGGCCGGTGAGTCCCTCCGACCAGGTGAATTCCTTGGGAGGCATCACTTCGCGGACGAGATCGCGGCCCACGATGTCCGGGGCCGTGCGGGCTTTGTGGACGAGCGAAGCGTCATCGAGATCGGTTGACGAAAGAATGGCCGTCATTGCCCCGCGGACCCGCAACCGGCGAACGAGCGCCCGCGTGTCGATGCCTTCGAGCCCGGGAATGCCGTGTTCTTTGAGGTAGGCATCGAGCGTCGAGTGCGAGCGGAAGTTGCTCGGCTTGCGGCACAGCGAGCGGACAATGAATCCCTCGACCCGTGGATGGTGCGATTCGCGATCGTCGGGGCAGATGCCGTAGTTGCCGAT
>JANNVG010000556.1:0-2904 GCA_031414395.1 Fimbriiglobus sp. | reverse complement strand
CGTGACGCGAATCCCAAGTCACGCTGAAGCGTGAACTCCAACGGGCTTGCCACCCGACATTAGGCGATAGACCCACTCCTACGACGGCCGAGAGACGTGTTCCCCGTTCCTGTCTTACGCCAGCGCCTCGTCGATCACCCGGCCGTTCGGCACCAGCACTTGCGGCCGACCCACGCGATCCGTCAGCGTCGTTTCCAGGTCGTAGCCCAGCAAATGCAGCGTCGTCGCCAGCACGTCCTTCGGTGACACCGGGTTGTCAGTGACCGTGCCGCCGTGCTTGTCCGTCTTGCCCACCACCCGCCCGCGGGCCACCCCGCCGCCGGCCAGGAACGCCGAGTACGCCTGACTCCAGTGGTCCCGCCCGCCGCCCTTGTTGTTGTCCAGCCGCGGCGTGCGGCCGTGTTCGCTCAGCACCAGCACCAGCGTGTCGTCGAGCATTCCGCGGTCGTCCAAATCCGAGATCAGCCCGGCGTACCCGCGGTCGAACCCCGGCATGAGTTCGTTCCGCATCCGCGGGTAGTGCTCCCAGTGCGTGTCCCACCCGCTGCCGGCCAGCCCGAACTCGTCCCAGAACACGGTCACGAATTTGCTCCCCGCTTCCACCAGCCGCCGGGCCGCGAGGCAGCTTTGGCCGAACAGCGTGTGCCCGTAGCGGTCGCGGGTCTTCGGGTCGTCGCGGGTCACGTCGAGCGCATTCCGCACCTTCTCGTTGCCGATCAGGTCGTAGGCCCGCTCGCGGAACGGGTCGTCGGTGGGCAGCCGCGTGCGGCGGGCGTCTTCCATCTGTTCGAGCAGCGACTTCCGCGCGTTCAGCCGGTCCACCGTCACGTCGGCCGGCAGGCGGCTGGCGTCGCCGAGGGTGAACCGGCAGTCGGCGTCGATGCCCACATACGGCTCGTCGAACGTCTCGGTGGTGGTCGTCAGCGTCTTGGTGATCTGGCGGTTCGCCTTGCCGTGGAAGCGGGTGAAGTGCGGGTTGTGCCTGCCGCCCAGGAACGCCGCGTACGGGCCGGCCCGCGGCACCTCGCCCTTCCGCTGACTGCTGAACGGGAACGGCAGCGCGACGTTGTCGGGCACCGCCTTCCGCTTCCCCTTCAGGTCTTCCAGGTGCGACACCACCGAGCCGATGAACGGCCAGTGCTTCGGGTCGTGCGGGTTCAGCTCCATGTTCACGTCGATGTCGGGCACGGCGGTGGTGGCGAAGGCCACGCCGTGGATCGGGTGCTTGTGCGTCATCGACCGCACCACCGTCACGCGGTCCATCACCCGCGCGGTGTGCGGAAGCAGTTCGCACACGTCGCAGCCGGGCAGGGTGCTGCGGATCGGCTTGAACTCCCCGCGGATCTCCACCGGCGCGTCCGGCTTCATGTCCGCCATTTCGATCTGACTCGGCGACCCGTACAGGAAGAGCAGGATGCACGCCTTCGCCTTGCCCGCCGCCGGCTTCTTCTCGGCCGCCCGCAACTGGTCCGCGAGACTCAGCCCGAACAGCGACAGCCCGCCGACGACGAGCGAGTCGCGGCGGGTGATGCCGTCGCACAGTCGCTTGGGGGAGCCGAGCACGCGGAGCATGGGAGGGGCCACGGCGAGGAGGTGGACACGGGCGGGTGATGAAATGATGACGCAGAGCGTGCCGCGGGGCAAGTGAAATGACGTGGGTGAGGTTGGACACTTGACGCACGCCACCCCCGCCGGGGAACTGCGTTCCCTCGGCGACCCCTCCCCAGCGGGGAGGGGTGCTGGGTGGTGGCACTCACCCAGAAGGCCACCCACAACCACCCCTCCCCGCTGGGGAGGGGTCGCCGCACCGAGCAACGCGAGGGCGGCGGGGGTGGGGTGCCCACACATTGCGGGTGGAGCAGTAGTTGTGAACCCTGGTAATCTGTAGCGGTTCGTCGGTCGCGCCGTGCCATTCCCCCAACCGGAACCGCCGTCGCAGGTGGGTCGGTGTGCGCCCGCCGTCCGATAGAACCGGCACCTAACGGATGGCCGAAACGTGCGGGGCAGTCCCCGACACGGCCCGAAGCTCGGATCGTCCGGTTCATGGAGGGACCGCGCGTGACTCTGAAGACACTCAAACTGTTGGCCGCCGTCGGGGCCTTCTCGGCCACCGTCGCCGTCGCCCAGGACGCCCCGAAGGCGAAGCTGCCGGCCACCCAGGCGACCGCCGCCGCCACCAACCAGAAGTTGGCGGAGAAGGTGGCCAAAGAGTTGGCCGCCCTGCCCGGCACGGGCGACCTGAAAGTGATCACCGACGGCGGCACGGTGACGCTCATGGGCACCTGCAAGGAGGAGGCCCACAAGACGGACATCCTTCAGAAGGTGCGGGTGGTGGACGGGGTGAGCCTGGTGCGGGACGGGCTGAAGGTGGAATCGACCGCGAAGCTGTCCGCCCCGAGCGTGCCGAGCACGCCGGCCATCCCGGCCCCGATGCCGACGCTCAAGCAGACGCAGGCGTTGGACGGCGGCCCGCGGGTGCTGAGCACCCCCTCGGCCGTGCCGCCGAGCGCGACGCCCACCCCCGGCGTGCCGTTCGGTCCGGGCGGCGGGGCCGGATTCGGCGACCCGTCGGTCGAGCCGCTCCCCCTGGGGCCGGCGGGTGGTGCGATGGGCGGTGCCCCGAACCTGCCCCCGTACGCCTGGCCGACCTACGCCCCGTACCCGAACATGAGCCGGGTGGCGTACCCGAGTGCCTACCCGTACAACGCCTTCCCGTACATCGGGCCGTACTACCCGTTCCCGAAGGTGCCGCTCGGCTGGCGGTCGGCCACCCTCAGCTGGGAAGACGGCCACTGGTGGATGGGCCGCAAGTCCGGCCCGGCCGACTACTGGCGGGTGAAGTTCGGGTACTAACGGGTGCCTGACGAGCCGCGACCGCCAGGGAGCGGGGGGTGTTCAATCCCC
>JANNVG010000555.1:0-1940 GCA_031414395.1 Fimbriiglobus sp. | reverse complement strand
GCGCGTCGGGCTATTGACCTTCAGGAAGCGAATGCCAGTTGAGCGGGTGCAAAGACCCCAGGCCGAAGGCCTGAGAGTGTTCAGCCCAGGGCAACGCCCTGGGAACCCGGCACCCGACCGAATCCACCCTGAAAGGGTGGGACAACTGGCAGGCCTTCAGCCTGCGGGGTGGTTGGCGTGGCTCACCCAGGGCGTTGCCCTGGGCTGAGGACTCCCAGGCCTTCGGCCTGAAGCAGTGGGCCGACTGGCATTCCGTTCCTGAAGATCAGTAACAGGTCGTCGAGGGGGCCGGGGGGTGAGGTTCTGGCGATCTCATGGGCCGAGTTTCTTCCGCTTGCGGTACAGGGTGCTGGGGTCGATGCCGAGGACGACGGCGGCGTCGTCGAGCGACGGCGTGGCGGCCAGCACGCGGGCGATGTGCTCGGCCTCCACCTCGTCGAGAGTGCGGAGCGGTGTGAGAGCGGTGACCACCGGCGACGGCGTGGAGCGCTCCCGCAACCGATCCGGTAGGTCGTCGGGCGTCACCCGCGGGCCGTCGCACAACAGCGCCGCCCGCTCGCAGGCGTTGCGGAGTTCCCGCAGGTTGCCCGGCCAGCGGTAGCCCAGAAGCAACACTTCCGCCGCCGGGTCGAACCCGTCGAGCTTCTTGCCCATCTGCCGGGCGAACCCGGCGAGTGCGGCGTGGGCCAGCGGCAGGAGGTCCGCCTTGCGGTCCCGCAGCGGCGGCAGGGTGAACTCGATCACCTCCAGGCGAAACAGTAAATCCTCGCGGAACCGGCCGGCGGTCACGTCGGCTTTCAGGTCGCGGTTGGTGGCGGCGATCACCCGCACGTCGGCGGTCCGGGTGCGGGTCTCGCCCACCCGCTCGTACTCCCGCTCTTGCAGGAACCGCAGCAGCTTCGGCTGAAGGGGCAGCGGCAGGTCGCCGATCTCGTCGAGGAACAGGGTGCCGCGGTCGGCGGCGGCCACCTTCCCGAACGTCTCCTTCACCGCCCCCGTGAACGCCCCCTGCGCGTGCCCAAACAGTTCGCTCTCCAACAGGTCCGCCGACAGACTCGGGCACGACACCGTGACGAGCGGCCCCTTCGCCCGCCCGCTCTCGGCGTGAACCCGCTTCGCCATCACCCCCTTGCCCACGCCGCTCTCCCCGCGGAGCAAGACGGTCGCGTCCGCCTTCGCCGCCTTCCGCACCTGCTCCAACAGCTTGGCCACCGCGGGGTCGGCCGTCGGCACCTCCTGCGGACTCACCGCCGCCAGCTCCGCCTTCAGCCCGGCCACCTCGGTGCGGAGGGCGAGCACTTCGGCCACGCGATCCAGTGCCACCGCCAGTTGCTTCGGGGTGAACGGCTTGGTGAGGAAGTCGTAGGCCCCGCCGCGGAGGGCTTCCACCGCCGTTTCCACCGTGGCGTAGGCGGTCATCAGCACCACCACTACCGGCCGCGTCGTCTTCAACTCGGCCATCAACTCGATGCCCGAAGCCCGCCCGAGTTTCACGTCCACCAGGGCGAGGTCGTGGGGGGTGCGGGCGAGCAGGCTCACGGCCGTTTCGCCGGTCGCCGCCTCGCTCACCGTGTGGCCGAGTGATTCGAGTGTGACGCGGAGCGTCCGTCGTAAGGGGGCGTCGTCTTCCACCAGCAGCACCTTCATGGCGGCCTCGCATTTCGCACGGTCGGCGTCTGGCATTATGCACGATTCCGGCCCCCGCACCCACTGACCCCGCTCGGAAACCCTGCGATTTCAGGGCGACAAGTGATTCCACACCGCCCGGCACGACGGCTGCTCTGGGAGGTGCATCAACTCGCGTGCCAGGAGCACACATGGACCCGACAGGACTGCTCATAATGCTCGGGCTGGGGCTGCTGATGGTCGGCCTGATCGCCGGGTTCGTGTGGGTCTGCGACAAGGTGTAACGAGCCGCGACCGCGAGGGAGCGGGCTGAC
>JANNVG010000554.1:0-2978 GCA_031414395.1 Fimbriiglobus sp. | reverse complement strand
CCCCCCCCCCCCCCCTACCAACCACAACCCACGCGCCCGGGTGAGTCGGCCTCACCCGGCCGCGTCTGTGTCGTCGGCAGTCGTCACTCGTCGGTCAGGCCGGTGTAGTTCCGCATGACCAGGTGCGTGTTGATCTTCTGCACCAGGTCGAGGGCCACGCTCACCACGATGAGCAGGCTGGTGCCGCCGAAGAACTGGGCGATGATGGGCGACATGCTCATCCCCTTTTGCACCATGCTGGGGATGACGGCAATGACGCCCAGGAAGGCGGCCCCGACGAACGTCACCCGCATGAGCACCCGCTCCAGGTAGTCGGCCGTGCTCTTGCCGGGGCGGTAGCCGGGGATGAAGCTGCCGCTCTCGCGGAGGTTCTCCGACACCTCCTTCGGGTTGAACATGACCGCCACCCAGAAGTAGCTGAACACGAAGATCAGGCCGACGTAGAAGACGTTGTAAATCCACCCCTCGTTGCGATCGAACAGTTGCGAGGCGTTGTTCGCCCACTCCCACTGGAACGTCTGGGCGAGCAGGCGGAACAGGAAGCCGGGCAGGATGAGCAGGGTGCTGGCGAAGATGACGGGCATGACGCCGGCGGTGTTTAGCTTCATGGGCAGGAAGTTCTTCCCGCCGCCCACCTGCCGCCGCCCGCGGACGTGCTTGGCGCTCTGCATGGGGATCCGCCGCTGCGCCTTGGTGATGGCGATGACGCCGACGATCACGCCGACGAACAGCAGGGCCAGCACCAGCACCTTCTCCAGCCCCACCTCGCCGCCCTCGCTGCCGAGGGTGAAGAGCGACGGCTTGAGCGCGCCGGTGTCCGGGGTGAACACCAGCTCGCCGATGGCGCTGGGCAGGCGGCTGATGATGCCGGCCATGATGATGAGCGAGATGCCGTTGCCGATGCCGTACTCGTCGATCTGCTCGCCCAGCCACATGAGGAAGAGGGTGCCGGCCGTCATCATGAGGACGGCCGCCACGCCGAAGTAGGCCGTGTGCCAGCCGTCGGCGTCGATCCCCTGGTAGCCGGCCCCCATGCCCTCCCCGCCACTGGTGAACGACTGGAAGATGAGCCACCCCTGGATGAGGCAGATGGGCACCGTCAGGTAGCGGGTGTACTCGTTGATCTTCTTCTGCCCGGCCGCCCCCTCCTTCTTCAGCCGCTCGAGGGCCGGCAGGATGCCGGACGAGAGCAACTGCATGATGATGGACGCCGAGATGTACGGCATGATGCCGAGCGAGAAGACGACCGAGTTGTTCAGGTTGCCGCCGGAGAACAGCGACACGAAGTTGAGCACCTGGCCGAGGCCGCCGCTCTGCTGGCGGGCCATGCTCTCGGCCAGCTTCACCTGGTCGATCATGGGCAGCGGGACGAAGTACCCGATGCGGTAGACGGCCAGGAACGCCAGGGTGATGAAGATCTTCCGGCGCAGCTCGGGGATCTTGAAGATGGTGATCAGTTGGTTGAACATCGCCGCCCCTTCGGGTCAGAAGTAGCAAGTGTCAAGTGGCAAGTGGCAAGTGAGAACGGAGCAAGGAACAAGCGAAGGGGCGGAATCGGCACCGGGCGGGTGGATTCACGACCTCCCCCTCACTTGTCCCTTGCTACTTGACACTTGCTACTTTCCCGAAGCGTCCGGTTTCTGCTTGGCCTTCACCTTCGCCTTCTTCGCCAGCGTCCGCTTGCCCTGTCCCATCTTGTTCCGCACCGGCTTCTTGGCCGGCGGGATGAGGGTGCAGGTGCCGCCCTTCCCCTCGATCTGGGTGCGGGCGGAGGCGGTGAAGTGGTCGCCCACGACGGTCAACTTCTTGGCCAGTTCGCCGTTGCCGAGCACCCGCAGGCCGTCCCACGTGCCGGTGACGAGCCGCCGCTCTTTCAGGGCGGCCATGTCCACCGTCGCGCCGTCGTCGAAGGCGTTCAGGTCGCCCACGTTGATGATGGCGCACACCAGGGCGAAGCGGGCGTTGCTGAACCCCCGCTTGGGGAAGCGGCGGTGCAGGGGCGTCTGGCCCCCGACGAACAACACCCCCGGCTTGCCCGACCCGGCCGAGGCGTACTGCCCCTTGTGCCCGCGGCTGCCCGTCTTGCCGTGCCCGGAGCCGATGCCGCGGCCGACCCGCTTCTTCAGCTTCCGCTTCTGGATGCCGTCCGACAGGTTGGTCAGGTCCATTAGATTTGCACCCCCCGCAGGCGGGCGACTTCCTCGCGGGTGCGAAGTTGTTGCAGCCCGTTGATGGTGGCCTTGACGAGGTTGATCGGGTTGGTGCTGCCGTGCGTCTTGGTCAGGATGTTCTCGATGCCGGCGGCCTGCAGCACCTCCCGCACGCCGGGGCCGGCCTTCACCCCGGTGCCGGGGCCGGCGGGCACCAGGATCACCCGGCTGGCGCCGAACTTGCCGATCACCCGGTGCGGGATGGTCTTGCCGCGGAGCGACGCCTGCTTCGCCCGCCGCGCCATCTGCTCGCCTTCCTTGATCGCCTTCTCCACCGCCGGCGGCACTTCGTTGCTCTTGGCGTACCCGAACGACACCTTGCCCTTCTTGTCGCCGACCACCACCAGGGCGTTGAAGCTGAACCGCCGCCCGCCCTTCACCACGCACGCCGAGCGGCTGATGCGGACGAGGTAGTCGACCATCCCGCTGTCGCGGGAGTCGGCCCCGTCGCGGCCGTCGCGGCGACCACCGCGGCCGCCGCCCGGACCGCCACGGCCACCGCCGCCCTGCCCGCGGCCGTCGCCACCGCGGCCCTGGCCACCGCCGCCGCCACCTTGCCCGCCACGGCCACCGCCGCTGTCGCCACCGCTCGGCCCTTGTTGGGGCGGCGGGGCAACGGCCGGGCCGTCGGCCGGAGCTACGGGGGCGGCGGTGCCGGGAGTGTCTTGCTCGTTCGCCATCACTCACCTCTCGGTGCTAGTTCAATCGGACGCGGCCGTCCGGGGATCTCGCTTCGGTGTGTTCTGCTCGCTCCGCGAGCGGGCTGAG
>JANNVG010000553.1:0-2767 GCA_031414395.1 Fimbriiglobus sp. | reverse complement strand
CGGATCAGAACAGACAGAATTGTTTTGATCCGCGTCCTTCCGCGACACTCCGCGTCATCCGCGTGCCGCTTGATTGCGAAATCCGCACTCAGCCCTTGCTGACCATGAACTTGAGCAGGTCGACGCAGCGGTTGCTGTACCCCCACTCGTTGTCGTACCAGGAGATCAGCTTGAAGAAGTTGGCGTTCAGCTCGATGCCGCTGCCGGCGTCGAACACGCTGCTCGCCGGGCTGTGGACGAAGTCGCTGCTCACCACGTCGTCTTCGGTGTACTCCAGGATCCCTTTCAGGTACGTCTCGCTCGCCCGCTTCATGGCGGCGCAGATGCCCTTGTAGCTGGTCGCCTTCACCGTCTTCACGGTCAGGTCCACGACGCTCACGGTGGCCGTCGGCACGCGGAAGCTCATGCCGGTCAGCTTGCCCTTCACCTCCGGGCACACCAGCCCGACCGCCCGCGCCGCCCCGGTGGTGCTGGGGATGATGTTCTGCGCCGCCGCCCGCCCGCCCTTCCAGTCCTTCTTCCCGCCGGGGCCGTCCACCGTCTTCTGGGTGGCGGTGTAGGCGTGGATGGTGGTCATCAGCCCCTCGGCCACGCCGAACCCTTCCTTCAGCAGCACATGAACCACCGGCGCGAGGCAGTTGGTGGTGCAGCTCGCGTTGCTGATGATGTGGTGTTTGGCCGCGTCGTACTTCTCGTGGTTCACGCCCATGACGACAGTGATGTCTTCGTCCTTGCCAGGGGCCGAGATGATGACCTTCTTCGCGCCGGCGGTGAGGTGCCCCTTCGCCTTGGCCGCGTCCGTCCACAGGCCGGTACTCTCGATCACGTACTCGACGCCGTGCGCCGCCCACGGCAGGTCTTTCGGCTCGGCCCGCAGGGCCAGGCACTGGATCACGTGCCCGTCCACCACCAGCAGGTCGTGTTCCGGCTCCACCGTCACCGGCTTGCCCTGCGTGGCGGTCTGCTCGGCCGACTCCTTCGCTGCCTTGGCGACGGCCTCCTCCGACGGTTTCGACTCGACCGACTGCTTGCACCGCCCCTGGGTGGTGTCGTACTTGAGCAGGTAGGCGAGGTTGTCGGCCGAGACGAGGTCGTTGACGGCCACCACGTCGAACTGCTTGTCCCCTTTGCCGAGCAGACCTTGATCGCACAGTGCCCGGAACACCAGCCGGCCGATCCGCCCGAACCCGTTGATCCCGATCTTCACAGCCATCGCGTTACCACTCCAAGTGGGCCACGCCGGGAGAGCGGCGGAGCGGGGAAAGAGTACCTGATTAAATTACGCCGCCGCCGCGGGAAAACCAGAGACCGAGCCGGACGGCCGTATCCGATCTTTGAGGGGCGATGCGTCCCCGGTCACTTGTCAGCCCGACGCGCGAGCGAGGGGCCAGTGACCTTCTCGAAATGGCGGAGGGCGTTGCCCAACCGACAAGTCTCTGGGAACTCAGCTCTCGCCGATGTTCCGTTCGGCGGCTGGCCCCTCGCTCGCGCGTCGGGCTAACAAATCGCAGACGCGGCCCGAGGTCTTCTCTCCATCACCCCCGCCCCTACTCCTAACCACATACCCTCACTCACGAGCCTCCCCCCATGTCCAACGTCGTCCGCGTCGCCGTCACCGGGGCCGCCGGCCGGGTCGCCAACAGCCTCGTCCTGCGGCTGGCGTCCGGCGAGGTGTTCGGCCCGAACACCAAAGTCATCCTGCACCTGCTCGAAGTGCCGGTGAGCGTCGCCCCGAAGGCGATGCCGACGCTCGAAGGCGTCGGGTACGAACTGATCGACTGCGGCTTCCCCACCCTTCAAGACGTGATCGTGACCGACGACCCGAAGAAGGCGTTCAGCGGGATCAACTGGGCGCTGTTGGTCGGGGCCTCCCCGCGTGGGCCGGGGATGCAGCGGGCAGACCTGCTGCTGAACAACGGCAAGATCTTCGTCGGTCAGGGGAAGGCCATCGCCGAGAACGCGGCGAACGACGTGCGCATTTTGGTCGTCGGCAACCCGTGCAACACCAACTGCCTCGTCGCCTTCCGCAACGGCCAGAGCGTGCCGGCCGACCGCTGGCACGCCATGACCCGCCTCGACCACAACCGGGCGGTGGCGGCGCTGGCGCAGAAGGCCGGTGTGCCGTGCGAAACGGTGTCGAACATGACCATCTGGGGCAACCACTCGAACACGCAGTTCCCGGACTTCACCAACGCCAAGATCGGCGGGAAGAAGGCGACGGACGTGATTCCGGATCGGGCGTGGCTGGAGAGCACGTTCGTGCCGGCCACGCAGGAGCGGGGCAAGTTCATCATCGACAAGACGGGCGTGTCGTCGTCGTTCTCCGCTGCGAACGGGGCCATCGACCACGTGAAGGCGTTCGTGACCGGCACCAAGCCGGGCGACTGGACGAGCGCCGCCGTGGTGAGCAACGGTGAGTACGGCGTGCCGAAGGGGTTGGTGTTCGGCTATCCGGTGACGACGAGCGGCGGCAACTGGAACGTGGTGGAAGGGCTGTCGCACGACGAATTCGGCAAGGCCGCGTTCGCCAAGACGCTGAAGGAACTGGAAGAGGAGCGCGAGGCGGTGAAGGAACTGCTGCCGAGTTAAATGTCGCCGCACGCTGCTCCGCGGGCGGTCTCCCCTCGTCCCCACGCGGAGCGTGGGAACGAGAGGTCAGCTCCTCGTTCCCACGCACCGCGTGGGGGCGATCCGGAGGAGGCGCCCCGGGGGTCCCCCCGACGCGGCGGGGGGGGGGTGGGGGGGCCCCGCGGGGGGGGGGCGGGCG
>JANNVG010000552.1:0-9662 GCA_031414395.1 Fimbriiglobus sp. | reverse complement strand
CCGCACCACCCTATCCGACCTCTTTCAGCACCCCCGCCGCGTCCAGCATCGCCTCCAATTCTGCCCACGCCAGTTCCGGCCGGTCGATGTCCACCCGCACGAACGGGATGCCGGCCGTCGCGCTCGCCTCCGCCTCCTCGTCCGCATCTCCGATGCTTGCCAGCACCCGGAACCGCCCGGCCAGTTCGACGTGACATTTCAGTTTGTGGTCGCGGGTGCTGGTGTGGAACGGCGTGTACAGCACGTTCGCCGGGTGCGGCAAGTCGTGCAACAGCAGGAACACGTCAGTGCCGCGTTTGGACGCGGTCGTGCGGGCAGTCACGTAGAAGACGTGAACCCGGGTGGCGTCGAGCCGCCGGAGCACTTCCACACCCTTCACCACCGGGTGATGGAACGTGACGCACAGCGTCCCGTCGAGATCAACGATGAGGGCGAAGTCGCGCGACGTGGACGAGTTCATGAGTCGGCCGCGATGTGTGGCACGGTGGAGAAGACCAGCACGAAGCAGAGGTATTGATTCAAGTCTATTCCCTGCTGGCTCAACCCGTTCAGCCCTGGCGCGATGAGCGCTTCGGCCAAGAAATCAGTGTGCGCTCGAAGGTTGGCAAACGAAGCAAGCACTTCTGAAGCACTTCGGGTGACGTAGGCGTCCCAGGGTTCGTTGAGTCGTCGATCTGTGCTGTCCGCGCACAACCAGTATAGCTCGTAGGTGCCATCGGGGGTACGGAGTTGAACTTGCCCGCCGAGTGTAGCGAGTCCACATACGGCAGCGGCACGAACAGTTTCCTCCACATCCGCTAACGGCCAAGCGTACTCGTTCCCTCGGAGCGTCCCCTTGCTCAGCACGTTCGGCGGTAAGCACTGATAACACACGACAGTATCCCCGCGGTCGTTTGGATTCCGATTCCTCGTCCGGATTCTATTTTGTCGCACAACTTCGCCGGCGGCGGCAACATACCCGTGATGACCCCGCGGTTGCGAACGCTGATCGACCACGCTTCCCGTCTGGCTGAGTCGGACGCGGTGCTGCTCCGCAAGTTCGCCGACACCCGCGACCCGCAGGCGTTCGCCGAGCTGGTGCGGCGGTACGGCCGGCTGGTGTGGGGACAGTGTCGCCACCTGTTGCAGAGCGAGGCCGACGCCGACGACGCATTCCAGGCCACGTTCCTGTCGCTGGCGAAGTGCGGTCGCACCCTCCGCGACACCAACAAGCTCGGCCCGTGGCTGCACGGCGTGGCCTACCGCGTTTGTATGCAGGTGAAGCGGACGGCCGCACGCCGGGCCAAGCGGGAGAAGGCCACCGCGAAGGCCGAGGCCACCCGCCCAGTGCCCGATTCGGCCTGGGATCAGGCGTTCGCGGCGGTTCACGACGAGTTGGCGAAACTGCCCGACACGCTGCGGGTGCCGTTCGTCTTGTGCGTGCTCGAAGGCAAAGGCACTACGGACGCGGCGGCGCAACTCGGGCTGAAGGTCGGCACGCTGTCGTCGCGGCTCAGTCGGGCGAAGCAGACGCTGCTCGAACGCCTTTCGGCCCGCGGGCTGACGGCGGGGTTGGCGGCAGTCGGGGCGTCGAGCACCCCAGCGGCGGTGGCGTGGCTGGTCGGCTCCCTGAAGCGGTCCAGCATGACGGTGTTCGTGGCGTACCGGATTGTTCTGGGCGTGGCCTGAATCGCCCTGGCCCTCACGGGCGCGTTGGGGGCGAAACCGTCCCCTCCGGCCGCCGATTCACGTGCTACGGTACTCACGCACCCCTCATCGCATTGACCCGCCGGACGGCCGCAACATGACGTTCGCCCTTTTCGCCCGCACCAAGAAGACGACCGACACCCCGCCCCCGAAGAAGCCGTCGAAGAGCGGCGTGTTCGCCAACCTGGACAACCTGGAAGCGCTCCCGCACCTGTCGGACACGACCGTGCCGGCGATGGCCCTGGCGAACGACCCGGACTCCACACTGGCTGACATGGCCGCCCTCATCCGCCGCGACGGGGTGCTGGCCGCCGGCATCCTGAAGGTGGCGAACAGCGTGGTGTACGGCGGGAGTGGCGTGACGGACGTGCAACAGGCGGTGTTCCGGATCGGCCTGCGGGGGAGCGCGAACATCCTGGCGGCGGCCGGGGTGAAGACCCTGTACGCCAAGATGACGCCGGCGGTGAAGGTGTCGTGCGAGAACGTCCTGCGGCACTCCCTGTTCGTCGGCGGGTTGGCGACGGCGTTCGCCCGCCACCTGCGGCTGACGCTCGGCGGGGACGAGTACACGGCCGGCCTGCTGCACGACATCGGGCGGGTCGTCATGCTCGTCCACGCGCCGGCCCTGTACGCCGACGTGTGGGCCGGCGGGAGCGACGCCGGACCCGAAGTGCGGGCGGCCGAAACCGCCGCGTTCGGCACCGACCACTGCGCCATCGGCCTGCTGTTCGCCGTCAAGAACAACCTGCCCGCCCGCATCGGCAAGGCCATTCAGCACCACCACAGCCCGGAAGCCGAGAGCGAATTCCGCACGCTCACGGCGGTGGTGTCGCTGGCCGACGCCGTCGCCAACCACCTGACCGAACACCGCAGCCTGGACACGTTCGCCCTGGACATCGACCCGGCGTTCGAGATGCTCCGCCGGCTGGTGGTGTCCGAACGGGCGCTCGCCTTCCCGGAGCAACTGAAGGGGCTGGTGGTCGGGTGCGTACGCGACACCCGCACCGTGCTGAAGAGCCTGGGCGGGTGACGGACGACGGGCCGGACACGCGGCACGTTTGCGTCTGGCGGCGGGGCGAGTCGGGTGGTACACTTCCCTTCCCACCCCGCCCCCACGTTTCGGGCCGTTCGCCATGCTCACGTTTCAAGGCTCCGCCGGTCGGTACTGCGACGGCCACTCCCGCCGCTCGTTCCTCCAAGTGGGGGCGCTCGGCCTCGGCGGTCTGACGCTGGCGAACCTGATGCGGGCGGATGCCGCGAGCGGCAAGAAGAAGGCGCACAAGTCCGTCATCATGGTCTACCTGTCCGGCGGGATGGCGCATCAAGACACGTTCGACCTGAAGCCCGACGCGCCGGCCGAAGTCCGCGGCGAGTTCAAGCCCATCGACACCAACGTCACCGGCATTCGGGTGGGCGACCAGTTGCCCAAGATCGCCAAGGTGATGGACAAGTTGATCGTGTTGCGGGCGGTGGTCGGCCAACCCGACGAGCACAGCAGTTGGATGAGCTACACCGGCATCCCGATGGAGTCGGCCAAGCGGGAGAAGCGGCCGCACTTCGGCAGCGTGGTGGCGAAGGTGCAGGGGGCGACCGACCCGCTCGTGCCGGCGTTCATCGACCTGTCGCCGACGATGCAGCACAAGCCGTACAACTCGCCGGGGCCGATGAACCTGGGCCGCGGGGCCGCCGCCGTGAAGGTGGACGGCGACGAGGTGGCGGTGATGAAGAACCTGACCGTGTCGGCCGACCGCCTGCACGACCGTCAGTCGCTGCTGGCCGACATGGACAAACTGAAGAAGGCGGCCGACACCACCGGCACCCTGGGCGTGGACACCTTCCACGACCGCGCGTTTGATGTGCTGACGAGCAGCAAGCTGGTGGACGCGCTCGACATCATGAAAGAGCCGCCGGCCCTCCGCGACCGCTACGGCAAGGGCAGCCCGAAGCACCTGGGCGACGGCGCGCCGCTGTGGAACGAGCAACTGCTCATGGCCCGCCGGCTGGTGGAAGCCGGCGCCCGCGTGGTCACGCTCGGGTACGGCTTCTGGGACACGCACGGCGGCAACTTCAAGCACCTGAAGCAGCACCTGCCGACGTTCGACCAGGGCATCTCGGCACTGGTAGAAGACCTGTACGCCCGCGGGCTGGACAAGGACTGCACGGTGGTGGTGTGGGGCGAGTTCGGCCGCACGCCGAAGATCAACAAGGACGCCGGCCGCGACCACCACGCGCGGGTGAACTTCGCCCTGATGAGCGGCGGGGGCATGAAGGTCGGGCAGGTGATCGGCAGCACCGACTCGGTGGCGGGGGAAGCGAAGAACGACCCGACGCCGTACCCGAACGTGCTCGCCACCGTGTACAAGAACCTGGGCATCGACGCGCACGACATGGTGTACGACGTGAGCAACCGCCCGAACGCCATCCTGCCCAGCAGCGTCGGCGTCATCGAAAAGGTGTACTGAGTGGGTATCGGCTTACCCACCCACACGGATCACGAGATCGCCGTACCCGTCTGCGGGAACCACGATATCGACAGGCGTGGTTACCGGGTCTTGATACTCTTTCGGAGTGAGACCCCGCTGGGTGGGTAGGACGCCTTTCACTGTGACTTTGTAGCGCCTCGGGGGTATCGTGGATGATTTGCCGTCTGAAGCGGTGAATCCTCCCTGGTCGTCCGTGATCGCGATTGGACAGGTTGCGCCCGATTGCATGTCGGAGAACGGAAACGGCACGAATTCGAGCTTCACCCCTTTGATCGGCGTGCCGTCTTCCCGCAGGACACGGCCCTTGACTTCGGGCTGAGTGGGCGTTTTCGGTTGCCCACAGCCGAGCAAAGTCATGCCCGTCAGGATGACCACGCACAGGACCGCATTTCTCAAGGACATGTTCGAGACCCCCTGAATCAATTCGGGATGGCTATTCCGTCAGTTCACAGCCCGAGGGTGTGATCGCGGCCCAGAAAACCACTGGCGAAACAGACGGCGAGAAAATCCTCACGCTCCCATCGAACATGCCAGTGATGAGTCCGCTGGTGTGAAAGGAATGTGGTAAGCGACCGTCTGCTTGGAGCGGGGAGGGGCGGTGTTGAAACGTCATGTTCGGTACCGACGGCAGCGAAGTGGGAGGACTGCCGGAAGTCACGGGAATCACATCGAGGAACACCGGGTCAGCGAATGTGCCACTCCGCTCGCCGTCGTAGCGGCAATCGACGGTGGTGGTCCCGCTCACCCGTGCACACGGGGAAACGTACATATAGGTGGAGGAATTCGCCCGGTTCTCTGAACGGAAGGATCGCTGCGCCACGGCGATTGTGTGTGAGGTGCCGTCAGAAAATGTCGCCGAGAGTGTCGGGGCACCTTCGAATGCGATTGCGTTCACCGGATAACTGGTCGCGCCAGACCCCGTCTCGACCGGCCATTTCAGGTTGCTCGTCGTGGGGTCGGACGGCGAAAGCAGCAGTTTGACCGTCGGGTACGGGGCGTCTCCGAACACGCGGGCGCGCGGTGGCACCGCTACCCCCGCCTCAAGGAACACCAAGATGTTGAACAAGGGAGACGGATACCCGACGTGGTTCGGGTAAATCGACGCCACCTTGCTCCCTGGAAGTTGCCCAGCGTGGGCTGAGGCGTAGTGGTGGAAGCCGAGCGTGATCTGGCGTGATTGATTCTGGTCGTGGAGACGGGCGGCGGTACTCCTCACGGCCTGAACTGCCGGAAGCAGCAAGCCGACGAGCACCGCGATCAACCCGACCACGACTAGGAGTTCGACAAGGGTGGCGGCACTGCGTCGCATGGGTCTTCCTCTGACCACGGGTTGGGAACTCGGCAAGTGGGCACTACCCCAAAAATTTAGTTGAACGTGCCCTCAAATGGATCCGATACGGATTTCGGATTGGTTGGAGGCATGGGGTTCGTCTGGTTATACTTCAGCGTTGCAACCACTTTGTACTTTCCGACCGCGAGATTGTTATAGCGCAGGTTACTCCACACGAAGGTGGTCTGGTTAACCTGTGCAGCGGTCGCAGCACCTTGAGAAACCCAGTTGTTGTTCACTTCCTTGAACAACTCTGTTTCGATAGACACGAAGGTCGCCGCGCCGCCTCCTGCGAATGTGATGCTGTAGGTTCCACCGGGTTCGATGGAATTGCCGAACGGACTTGGTGGTTTTTGAGCAGTTGAGGTGGTGTTAGTACCAGATTGCGTGATGGCAGCGTTGACGGCTTGTGCGTGACTGGTGCCTGAGAAGTTAGACAGGATGAGAAGTGCTAGACCAGCGACCAGCGACCATGACGATACCCTCGGAGAGGATCTGAGTGTCGAGATAGGATACCAGACTCTAAGCCGGTGGCAAGATGAAGTCCCAAGAAAAATCGTAGTCCCTTAGATCAGCAAGGATGAACGCAGTTTCCTGTCCGGTCACTCCGTTCCCGGTTCCACGAGTGGTCACTTCTTCTCGGTCGCCTTCTTGAGCGCCTCCTCCACCGGCTTCACGTCCGTCTCATTCACGCTCTCCATCGCCCACGCCTTCACCACCTTGCCCTTGTTGGCCAGCACCACCGTCACCATGCTCGTGCTCGTCAGCCCCCAGTCCTTCGGCCCGTTGCCGTCGGCCGACGACACACCGAGCACGGCGTTCGCGTAGTACTTCGAGACCTTCGGCACGTACTCCTTATTCTTGTCGCCGTCGCCGCCCACCCACACGGCCACGATCTTCGCGCCCGTCACGTCGCCGACCTTCTCGTCGAGCGTCTTCACGAAGCGGTGCGCCGGCCGGCTGAACTGGACGTTCGAGTCCTTGAAGTGGTCGGCGTTCACGAACACGTACACGGTCGGCTCGTCCTTCCGCTCGCCGGCCAGGTCGGACTCCTTCTCGGCCACCTTGTCCGTCACCACCAGGGCGGGCAGCTTGGGCACGGCCGCGCCCGCCTTCGGGCCGGGGTCGTCGGCGCCCAGCGCCAGCGCGGTCAGGAACAGCACGTTCATTCGGGCACCTCCGGGGTGACGCTCAGCGGGTACTCGGGGATACTCAGGCCGAGCGTCGGGATGGCCTGGAGCCGCTTCCACCCGCGGGTGACGCGGGCCTCTTCCGCCGTCACGAACGCCGGGTCGAGGGTCCGCTTGTCGAACGGGCCGTCGCACGCCAGCGGGGGGAACGTGGGGTCCACTATATACTGTGCGACCGCCGGCCGACAGCGGACGTGACACTCCGCCTGGAGGTGTAGGCGTTCGAGTGGTACGTCACCGAGCACGAACCGCAGGTACAACTCGGACTCGACGACGCCCTCCACGTCGCCGCCGCAGATCTGGCACGGGTAGCCCTGGTCGCACTTGGCCATACTTGTTGAGACCTCATCCCCGGCCCCTCTCCATGTCATGGAGAGGGGTGTTCAACGTGCTCAACCTCTTGGTCTTCGCCGCGACCCCAGGGAGCGGAATCGGCGAACCGCTCCCTGGGGTCGCGGCGAAGACACCAACTGCGATGCCCCTTTGAACACCCCCTCTCCATGACATGGAGAGGGGGACGGGGGGTGAGGTCTCTCCCCTCAATGCCCGTGCCCGTGCGCGTGCGTGTGGTCGCCGGCGCGGGCGACCACGAGCTGCGCCTGGGAGATGCCCTTCAGCCCGCTCAGTTCGGCGACCAGTTCCTGCAACTCGGCGGCCGGCCCGCGGAGGGCGATCAACTCCATGCACAGGTCGTGCGTCAGGTGGACGTGCATGCTCGACACCACGCGGTCGGCGTGCCGGTGCTGGATGTCGATCATCTTGTCGGTCAGCTTGGCGCGGTGGTGGTCGTACACCAGGGTGAGGCTGGCGGCCACGTCCTCGGCGGCGTCCGCCCACGCGGCGTGCGTCAGCCGCTCGCGGAGCAGTTGGCGGATGGCCTCGCTGCGGGTGGCGAACTTGCCGCTCTCGCAGTACCCGTCGAACGCGGCCAGCAGGTCGGCTTCGAGCGACACCGAGAAGCGAACGATGTCGGACATGGCGGCCACCCGCGTGGGAGGACACGGCGAACAGAAACGCCGAGAGCGGGGCCGACCCCCGCTCTCGTGCCCGCGCTCACTTGTCGGCGGCGGCTCAGTCGCCGGTCTTCAGGCCGAACGTGCCGGCCACCCCGCGGACGATGGGCGAGGCGGTCGGCTGCTGATAGCCGGCCATGCTGCGGACCACTTCGTACGCCATGAGCGCGCCGAGCACGACCACCAGGAACGTCGGGGCGAGGGCGAGGATGGGCACGATGCCCCACTTGGGCGGGGGCGGGGCGACCAGCTTCTCCACCACCTCGGTGCGGACCGGGCCGCGGCGGTCCTGCCGGCCCATCGCCGTCGCCATGTCGTCGTCGTCGTCCACCACCGCCACGTCGTCTTCCAGGGCCACCGCCTCGTCGTCGGCGAGCAGCGGCTCGTCGTCCATCAGCACCACCTGGCTGGCGCTCTCCTCGTCCGCCGGCGCGTCCGCCGGGTCGATGGCCAGGTCGAAGTCGGAGTTCTCCAGGTCGGTGTCGGCCCCATCCACTTGCAGCACTTCGGACCCGGACTCGTCGTCGCTCATCACCGGCAGTTCGAAGTCCGTCTCGAAGATGTCCCCTTCCTGTTGCACCTCGGACGCCAACTGGTTCATCGACTCGCTGTCCGAGTCGTCGAGCGTCAACTCGAACTCGCTGCTCCCCTCGGCCGCCGCCGCCGACGGGATCGGCCGGCTCTTCGGCCCGCCGGTGCCCGCCGGCGGGTCGAGCGACAGCTCGAAGTCGCCGTCCGAGTCGTCGGCCGCCACCGGCTTTTTCCCCTTCTTCTCCAGGTTCACCCCGCTGTCCGACGGCCGGCCCAGGTTGATCCCGCTCTGCGCACCGCCCGTCGCCGGCAGATCGCCCCCGAGCGCCGACTCCTCGCTGCTGTCGCCGGTCAGTTGCAGCTCGAACGAGTCGCTGTCCGAGTCGAGCGACAGCTCGAACTCGCTGCTGCCGTCGTCGTCCCCGCCTTCGCTCGGGCCGGGGATCTTGTTCACCCGCCCGGAGGACGACTTCGGCGCCATCAGCTTGGCCGACGACTTTCCAATCCCCACCCCGCTCGCCGGCGGCAGGTCGAGTTCGATCTCCTCGGTCGGCTGATTGCCGGCCATGTCCGACCGCTTCGGGGTGGCGTCCAGCCGCACGTCGCTGTCGCCCTTCCCGCCCGCCTTCGGCTTGCTCTTCGGCCCGCCCGTGTCCGCCGGCAGGCTGAAGATGTCGTCGCTGTCGTCGGCCATGTACAGCGGCTGCTCTTTGCCCGGTTTGCCCGGTTTGCTCGCGGGCGGCGGGTTCAGCCGGCCGCTGGAGGCGGGGCGGGGCTTGGACTTGGGTGGTTCGAGGGACAGTTCCTCGGACGAGTCGGTCAGCGGGCCGGCCGTGCCGAGCGAGAGGCCGGGGTCGGACGCCTGGCCGAGGGAGCGGGCGAGTTCGTCGATGTCGGCGGCGCGGAAGCGGAGGGTGGCGCCGTCGCGGAACGACCGCACGCTCTTCCAGTCGTCGCGGAGGCGGCGCTTGAACTCTTCGGCGGAGATGCCGAGGCGGTGGGCGGCTTCGTCCAGGGTGTACGTCTGTGCCATGGGTCGTCGCCCGGGCGGTGGTGGGATCGCGGGAGGCGATGTGAGCGGAGCTTACCCAATCATAAGGGGAAAGCGAAGCGAGACCAACGGAGAAAGGCGCGCGGGGTGGGGGAAAGCGCGCGGTTGTGCGGGCGGTGCCGGGGGCGCGGGCGGGGGGAAGAATTGGCGGAAGCCCCCTTCCCACTTGGTTGGGCGGGCTATATAAATTCTGACTCACGGAAGGGGGCGTAGCTCAATTGGTTAGAGCACCGGACTGTCGATCCGGAGGTTGCGGGTTCGAGTCCCGTCGCCCTCGCTAGTGCAACTCAGTGACTGTCCCACAAGGGGTGGTCGGGGGCGTAAAATAGCCCATGAGAACTCAATCCTACCCGAGTGATGTGACCGACGAGCAGTGGG
>JANNVG010000551.1:0-6918 GCA_031414395.1 Fimbriiglobus sp. | reverse complement strand
ACGTGCTACAAGGAGGTGGTCGAGACGGTGTGCCGGAAGGTGCCGGTGGTCACCCGGGTGAAAGTGTGCGGGTGACGGAACGAAGGCCGGCGGATATGGGCAACCGCTTCGACCCGGGCCTGGCCGGACGCGGCTGCGGTCATGGCCCACCTGGACGTGGTCGTCATGATCGACACGGCCCTGGAACACCTGGCCGGGGCGACCAGACGGCCGGTGTGGGTGGCCGTCCCGTCCGCCCCCGACTCGCGGTGGCTCCGGGACCGCGAGGACACCCCCGGTATCCCACCATGCGGCTGTTCCGCCAGAGTGCCCGTGGCGAGTGGGACGGGGTTTTCGGGCGGATGGCGGTGGCCGTCGCCGCCCGCGCCAAGGTGGAAGGCCGATGGGACGCCGCCGCGGGGACGGCAGAGTGGAGTGGCGAGTTGCCCGCAGCCCGTCACTCGTCCACACCGACGGCGTCCGCCCGTGGGGATGAACTCCGGCCGGGTACAGTCCGGCAGTGAACCGACTGGGTGTCGTCGGCGGGAACCCGGGTGGCTCTCACCGACCAGGCGTCTCCGTGCCCCGGGGTTCCCGCCTGTACCAGATCACGGCCGGCGGGTCAGGGCGGCTTGGGCACCGTCGTGCCCACCTTCTCGGTCGCCGACGAACCGGACGTCGGGGAGGTGCCACAGCCGGTGGCGGCGAACGCTGCCAGCACGCCGAACACCACCAACACACGGGCCATGGTCTTCACGAGATCGCCTCCGGAAGGCAAGTCAACGGTCGAGCGGGAACGAACTGTCCCGCAGGCGGGCGGAAGTGTGTGCCCGGGTCTGCTCGTCCATCAGGCGGTAGCACCCGTCCGCCACGGCCGTCCCAGTTCCGACCCGACGAGGTAGCCGACGGTACCGCCAATCAGGTTGCCGATCAGGCCGCCGGCGGGGACAGTAAGCCACGCCAGCGGCCCGCCCAGGGCGCCGAGTTCGCCGCCGACCCAGGCCCCCGCCCGCCCGCCGGTCCACGCACCGGCGAGGCCGCCCACCCGCCCGGCGGTGCGGGTGACGAGTTCTCGCCGCGAGATCGCTCGGGCGTGCCACTCGTACGCGACACTCCCCGCCCCGCGGGGTCAGCCGCGCGTCGCGGACGGTGAGGGTGCCGTGCCGGAGGTTCACGTCGTCCACCTCGCCGAACTGGCCGACCAGCCGGGCCCTGAGATCTGGAGAACTGGGCGATCTCTTGGGCGAGTGGGCGGTCGGGCAAGGACCGCACCCGCGTCCGCAACCAGTTGACGGACATCTGCCGGCCGTCGGCGGTCATGCCGAGTCGCGGCCCGGACGCGCCGTGGTGCGTCTTCACCTCGACCAACTTCACGCCCGTCAGCCGCGCGTCCGGGCCGCGTTTCACCGCGATCCGGTCGAGGCCCTGATTCCCAGGCAGCTTCCGGTCGAACACCGTGTACCCGCGGCGCTCGAGCGATTCGGTGACGAGCCGTTCGCCGAACCGCTCGACCCCCGCCCGCCATCCGCCGGCGGTGCTGACCGGAGCGGACGAACAGACCGGGTGGTCGACCGGCGGGCGAACCGCAGGCGCCACCCCCTGTGCGGGGGCAGAGAGGACGACGAAACCGAGCAGCATGACCGCCAGGAAGGCACGCGACAGGGTCACTTGTTCCCCTCCAGTCCGCCCAGGGTGTGGAGTCGGGTCGCCTGGACCTTCTCCTCCGTCGTGTCGTCCTTGAACAACTTCTCCCAAAGGTCCGCGACCCGCTCGCGGGCGAACGGCACCAGACGCCCCTCGTCCACCTCCGTCAGCGCCTTCAGCCGTGACGGCCGGTCCGCCGGGCTCTGCTCCACCGGGGTGGCCGGGTCGCCGGCGGCGGCCAGCAGGTCCTCGGCGGCCCGGAACGGCGGGCGGATCGGCCCGCGGCCGTCGCCGGGGCGGGCAAGTTCTTCTCCCACTCTGGTGTGCTCGGCCCGCGCGTCCTTCAGCCGGGCGAGCGGCAAGTATGGGATCAGCGTGGCCGCCCGGTCGTGTACGTCCCAGGCGAGGTCCATCGCCTCGTCGTCGGCCGACGCCGCGACCGCCTGGCGGGCGAACGCGAGCGCCTCCCGGAATACCGCCTCGTCCCCCGGCGGTAAGCGTCCGGTCTCGGTGCGTCTTGCACGGCTTGTTATGTTCGGGCTTTCTCCGTCGTGAGGAGGCCACCCGTGCCGAAATCGCACCGCCGCGTTCATCGCGACCAGTTCTGGCGGGAGACGATCGCCGCCTGGAAGTCGTCCGGCCAGACCGTCACCGCCTTCTGCGCCGCCCGCGGCCTGGCCGAGGCCACCTCCTACGTCAAGCGCCGCGCCCCCGTCCGACATGACCCCATCCGGTCCACCCCTCCCGCCGGCCCGACGTTCGCCGCGGTGCGGGTGATCCCCGACCCCACCGTCGAGGTCGTCGTCCCCGGTGGCATTCTCCTCGGCGTTCCCGCCGGTGCCGACCCGGCCGCCGTCGCCCGCCTGGTGCTCGCCCTGCGGGGTGAGCCGTGCTGACCCTCGGCCTGACCGGCCGCATTTGGGTGTGCGTTGAGCCTCAGGACGGCCGTCAGAGCTACGACGGGCTGGCCGCCGTGGTGACCGCCCACCTCGCCCGCGACCCGCTGAGCGGCGACCTGTACGTGTTCCGCAACAAGAGGGGGGACCGGTTGAAGATCCTCCACTGGCCGGGGGGCGGGTTCACCGGCCGACGGCCGCGGTACTAACGCGCGGGCGTGGGGTGATGGCGGGCGATTCCACCCGACCACGGAACTCTCGGTCCGGCTCGCGCGTACCACCGGCATGACGCACGCCCCGGACCCGAACGCCGACGTACCCGTCCTGCCGGCGGCCACACGTCCGCATCGACTCCGACGTGTCCGAGCGGCTCGACTACCGCCCCGCCTGCCTGTTCGTCCGCCAGACGGCGCGGGCGACCTGCGCCTGCCGGTCGTGTGAGCGAGCGGGCGACGACCCCAAGTGGCCCGCCCGCCGCTGCCGCCCGAGCCGGTCCCCCGCGGGACGGCGGCCACCGGTCTGCTCGCCCACGTCCTCGCGTCCAAGTACTGCGACCACCTGCCGCTGTACCGGCTGGAGGCCATCCTCGGCAGACTCGGCTGGCCGGTCCGCCAACCCCAGCACCGGCTGATGAGCGATCGTGTGTGGCAGTCCGCCTCCGTCCACGCGGACGACACCCCGGTGCCGCTGCTCGCCCCGCGGCCGACGTGACCGAGTGTCCGCCGGACGTGTGGGCGAAGCTCAGCGGCACGGGGCGGGCGACCGGGTGATCAACACCGACACCGCGGGGCGCTCCCCCCTCCGCGGCGGAAGAGGGGCCATCACTTGGGTGGGACTTTCGCCTCCACTTCACGGAGCAGTTGGTTGTAGTCGCCGCGGCCGTGGAGCGGGGCCAGATCGGCATCCTCGCGGAAGGCTTTCCTGTTTTCAAACCCACGGGTGGCGGCCGTCTTCAAGTGGGCGACCGCCCGGGCCGCGTACTCGTCGGCACGGGCCGTCCGCCGGTCCGCCGGCAGGGCCGGGTCGGCGGCGGCCAGTCCCGAGCAGCGAGCCAGGTAGCAGGCGGCGTTGAAGGCGTTGTCCGCCCCCTCCGGTTTCTCGACTCGAGCGAGTTCGTCGGCCCGGGCAGCCCCGGCCGCGTGATCCCCGAGGTTCAAGAGGGTCTTCGCCAGGAACAGTGCGAGGAATCGGACGGCCCCCGGGCCGTTGGGTTCCCGAGCCATCAGTCCGGGGGCGGCGGCGCGGTACCCTTCGGCTCGTTCCAGGTAGGTGCGAGCCTGTTGGAAATCCTTCCGGATGTCGGCGATTCGACCCAAGTGGACGAGGGTCCAGACCAGGCCCACCTGGTTGGTCGGCGACGCGGGCACGTCGGCGTGCAACTTCTCCCACACCGGCAGCGCGGGGATCAGCACCTCATGTGCGAGGGCCGCCTCGGTCAGTGCGGCATCGCCCTTCGACCCATGGCTGCGGTCGATCAGAAGGCCCCCGAGGTACTGCCGGTTCAGGGCGAGGTGATACCGGTAGTCGGTCACCCGGGGAAAGTCGTCGGCCAACCGCTGGTTCGTGGCGAGCGCGTCCCGGTACGCCGCGATCGCCTCATCGTACCGGTCCGTATGCATGAGGACCACGCCCAGGTTGAACTGGGCTTTGGCCAGCTCGGGGCGGTTGTCGGGCACCACCGGGTAGTCGGCCGCGAGCGCGGCGTGGATCGCCACGGCTTCCCGTTGGGCCGAGCCGGCGAGGGCCAGCTCCCCACGGTCGGCCAGGATCGCGGCCCGGCTCATGAGCGCTTTGCCCAGGGAGAGCGTGAACTCCGGGTCGCGGCGGGCCGCGACCGCCGCCCGGAGCAGGGTGACGCTCTCGTCGATCACCCGCTCCGCCTCGGCCACCCGGCCGGTCCGCCGCAGCACGCTGAACAGGTTGTGCAAAGCCCGGGCCTGCTCGGCCGGGTACCGCGGATCCTGCGGGTTCGCCGCCCCCAACTCGCGCTGCCGGCTCGCGGCGGACCGACACTTCGTTTCGGCTTCCGTGAAGTCGCCGGCCTTGAAGCGGGCGTACCCGATGTTGTTCTGAATGAGGGCGCTCTGGAACCGGTAGTCCGCGACCGCCGGGAACTCGGTCGCCAACCGGTCGAAGCCATCCGCCGCCTCGCGGAAGGCGACTTCCGCTTCGAGCTGCCGGCCGGCGAGGGCCATTAAATCGGCGAGCCGCCGGCGGGCCATCGCCGCGTTCGCCCGGGCGGGCGGTTCGCCGAGGCGGTCGAACTCGGCGACCGCGGTCCGGTAGTCGGCCTCGGCGGCCGCGGCGTCTCCCAAAAACCACTGGACCGAGCCGAGGCGGAGCCGGACCGACGCCCGCAGTCGGCGGACCGCGAGGGTATCCCCCTCGGTCTCGGCCAACTGCGCGAGCTGCTCCCGCACTTGGCCGAGGAACTGCCGTTCGCGATCGCCCCACGCGGTCTGACGGCCGAGCAGCCCCTCGAGCGCGTCCCCGGTGAGCGTGTCGAGTGCCCGGAAGGCCTGGTCGGACGACCGTTCCGCCCGCACCGTCGCCTCCTCCGCCCGCGCCCGTTGAGTCGCCTCCCGCACCAGCCCCCAGGTGGTCCCGACCACTCCCGCGACGAGGGCGGTCACGACCAGCCCGGCGGCGGTCACGACCGCCCGGTTGCGGCGGACGAACTTCCGTGTCCGGTAGGCCGCGGTCGTCGGCCCGGCCTGCACCGGCTCGTGGTTCAGGAAGTGTTCGATGTCGGTGGCGAACCCGCCGGCCGAGTCGTAACGGCGGTCCCGCTCCTTACTCAGGGCCTTCATCACGATCCAGTCCAGTTCGCCCCGCACGAACCGCCCCAACTGGGCCGGCTCCGTCTGCCGGTTGGCGGCCACGCCCGGTGTTCCGTCCGCCGTACTGAGGCGGCTGGACGGGGTCGGCGGGTCCTGCTCGCGGATGAGCTTCAGCATCTCGTCCATCGCGGCCGCCCGCAGCGCCACCCGGGTGATGGGGGTGGTGCCGGTGAGCAACTCGTACAGGATCACCCCGAGGGCGTACACGTCCGCCCGCGTGTCCACGTCCGCCGCCTGGAACGTGGCCTGTTCCGGGGCCATGTACAGCGGGGTGCCGACAATGGTCCCGAACCCGGTGAGGAGGGTGTGCTCGGTCAGGGCGGTGCCGCCGACGGCCTTGGCCAGTCCGAAGTCGATCACCTTGGGCAGCGGTGCCCCGCCCTGTTCCGCCACCAGGACGTTGGACGGCTTCAAGTCGCGGTGGATGATCCCCTTCTGGTGAGCGTGTTGCACCGCCCCACAGACCTGTCGAAACAGGGCGAGGCGGTCGGCCACAGTCAGTCGGCGGGCGTCGCAGTAGTCGGTCAACGGAACCCCTTCGACCAGTTCCATGACGAAGAACGGGCGGCCGTCGGGCGTCGCCCCGGCGTCGAACACCTTGGCGATGTGCGGATGGTCCATGAGGGCGAGGGCTTGGCGCTCCGCCTCGAACCGGGCCAGCACGACCCTCGAGTCCATCCCCGGCTTGATCAGTTTGACCGCCACCATCCGCTTCACCGGCTTGACCTGCTCGGCCCGGTAGACCGTTCCCATGCCGCCCTCGCCGATCGGCCCGAGCAGGCGGTACCGCTCGGCGAGGAGGAGGCCGGATTCGAACGGGACTGGCTCGGCGTGGGCAAATTCTCCGGTCGTGTCCCGTGGGTCATTCTCGACCGCCGGGTGAGCCATGAACGTGTCCGAAGCGGCGTGGGCGGCGAGGAGCGCCTCAACCCGCCGACGGAGGTCGGCGTCGGCCGCACACGCACTGTCTAGGTACACCGCTCGGTCGGCCGCATCGGCGACGTCGAGGGCGGCCAGGAAGACAGATCGTTCGGTCATGGCGGCTTTCATGTGCGGGCGACTGGGGCGGACGGGTTGAGTGTAACAAAATCCGGTGACGCGAACCGAGCCGCGAGTTCCTGTATGAAGCTGTATCGAACGCGGCCCGAGAGTTCCGGGCGGTCGGGCCTGTGTCGGCCCGCTCACACGCACCTTCGAGGCACCCCCGAGTTTACCCTTGGAGGTTAGTCCCGACTTCTCCGGTCAACACGCGGCCGGCCCGGCGGGGAGGTGTACTCCCGCCGGGCCGGTGATCCTGGTCGGCGCTCATCCGGGGGTTACGCGCTGCCCCAGGTGACCCACACCCCGGCGTCGAACATATCCGCCACCGAGACGGTCAGGTTGCTCCCCCACGGGTTCCGGAGACGGACCGTCGTGACGTTCCCTTCGGCGTCGGTGTCGAACCCGGTCACCGCCCAGCAGTGGTTCGCGCTCAGCGTGGTGCCGTTCGGCAGAGCGCCGTCGGTACAGATCGTCACGTTTCCGATGAGATTGAACCGGGTCCGGATCTCGTCCCCGAG
>JANNVG010000550.1:0-1770 GCA_031414395.1 Fimbriiglobus sp. | reverse complement strand
TGCGTCTCTGCGGCTCTGCGAGAGATGTGCTTTTCTCCGATCCGTGCGCCTCCGATTAATCCCACCGAACCGCCTTTGCCGATAACACCGACACACCCGCTCCCGGTGGTTCGGCATGACGGCGGCCGTTTGCATCCTGTTGCTCACCTCGGCCACCGTCCCGTGCCTCTATTACGCCGTACTCTTCGCACTCGGCCGGTGTCGGCGGACCCGCGTGCCGGCCGGCGAACCGCTGCACCTCACCGTTGTCATCCCGGCCCACGACGAGGCCCGCCAGCTTCCGGCCACGCTTCAATCCGTGTTCAACGCCGACTACCCCGCGTCGCACATGCGGGTGCTGGTGGTCGCCGACAACTGTACCGACCGCACGTCCGAAGTCGCGGTGACTCACGGTGCCGATTGCGTCATCCGCACCGACCCGACCCGCCGCGGGAAGGGGTACGCACTCGCTTACGGCCTGCCGCAGGCGCTGCCGGGTGCCGACGCGGTCATCGTGCTGGATGCCGATTGCACAATCAACCGCGACTTCCTGCGGCGGATGAGCGACCGCCTGCGAACCGCCGACGTGGTGCAATCGGCCGTCGTGTCCACGAACACCGACTCGCCGTCCGGGTACGTCGCCGCCGTCGGCGGCGGCATCGACAACACCACCGCCGCCGGGCTGGATGCCGTCGGCGGGCGTGTGCCCCTCCGTGGCACCGGCATGGGCTTCCGCCGCGGCGTGCTGGAACGCCACCCGTGGGGCAGTTTCGGCCCGACCGAAGACGCCGAGTACGCCGCGGTTCTCGCCGTCGACCGCGTGCGGGTGCGGGTCGCGCCGGGTGCGGAGGTGCGGTGTGAAGCGCCGGCCGACGGCGGGGCGTTCGCGGTGCAACGCCGGCGGTGGCGGTCGGCGCTCGGCGTCGGGCGGTTCGGCCTGTTGAACAGCAAGCCGCTGGTGCTGGCTCACCTGCTGATCGTGGCGGTGGTCGTCGCGCTGCTCACGACTTCCCCATTACTCCTGTGCTGGCTGGCGGTGTTGCTCGTGGTCACCGCGGGTGTTTACATCGCCGCCGCGATCCCGCACGGCCCGCCATCGGTGCGCATCTGCGCGGTCGTGCTCCGTTTGCTGATGTTGGCGGTGTTCGGCGGTCGAAGACAGAACCATCAATGGGAACGCACGCCCCGCGGATGACCACCACCGCCCCCCGCTTCGCCCGCCGCCCGCGGTGGCCGGCCCGACCCGCCGACGCCGTCCGGCTGACGTTCGACGACGGCCCGCACCCGGTGAACACGCCGGCCGTGCTGGACGTACTCGCCGAGTTCAGCATCACCGCCACGTTTTTCGTCGTCGGCAAGCGGGTGGCACCGAATGCCGACGTGGTTCGTCGCATTCACGCCGCCGGCCACACGCTCGGCAACCACACCTTCCACCACCCGCCGCCGAGTTGGGTCAACTTCCGCACGGCCGCCCGCGAGGTGCGCGAGTGTCAACGGGCTGTCACTAAGGCCACCGGCACCGCCCCCACGCTGTTCCGCCCGCCGATGGGCCGGTGGACGCCCCCGCTGTGGGTGGCCCGCACGCTCGCCGGCCTGACGCCGACGGGCTGGACGCTGGACAGCGGCGACTGGAAGGTGCGGAGTGAATCCGATGCCGACGAGTGCGCCGACGACCTGCTCGCCGCCGTGCGGCCGGGCGATGTCATCCTGCTGCACGACTACCACCCGTGGATCGAGCGGATGCTGCGCCGGGTGCTGCAAAGTGGGCTGCTCGCTCCGCGAGCGGATTCC
>JANNVG010000549.1:0-11407 GCA_031414395.1 Fimbriiglobus sp. | reverse complement strand
TTACCCGGGGCCCCCCCACCCCGCCGCCCCCCCGTGGGGGGGGGGCACCCACCCCCCGCCCCGGGGGGGCCGCGGCTCGTAACCGTGAACGTGTCGTCACTTCCCGTTCGGCTTGCCGTCCGGCGGGGTGGCCCGCTTCGGGTAGTCCGGTCGTTTCACTTCCGGCTTCGGGTTCTTCTTCAGCGCCTCCACCGCCAGCTCGATGGCCTTCTCCAACTGCGGGTCCTTGCCGGCGTTCACCAGCTTGGGCAGCATCTCCACGTCGTAGTCCGGGGCCACGCCCTCGTTCTCCACGATGAACCCCTTCTCCGGGTCCCAGATGGCGAAGCTCGGCGCGGTCACGGTGCCACCGTCCATCAGCGTCGGGTAGCCGCTGATGCCCACCAGCCCGCCCCAGGTGCGCTTGCCCACCACCGGCCCCACCTTGAACTTCTTGAACATGTACGGCAGCATGTCGCCGCCGCTGCCCGCCCCTTCGTCCGCGATCATCACCTTCGGCCCGAACACGGCCGCACTCGGGCTGCGCCACTCGGTGCCGTACCGCGGCGCCCAGTAGCTGGCGAACGGGCGGGTGAGCGCCTCGATGTAATAATCCGCGATCTGCCCGCCGCTGTTGAACCGCTCGTCGATGATGAGCGCGTCCTTGTCCACCTGCGGGTAGAAGTACCGCTTGAAGTACGCCACCCCCTGCCCCGCCGTGTCCGGCACGTACACATACCCGACCTTGCCGTCGGTGGCTTTCTCCACCTTGCGGAGGTTGCCTTCGATCCACTCGCGGTTGCGGGTGGCCAACTCGTTCGCCAGCGGTTCGACCGTCACCACCCGGCTGTTCTTGCCGTCGGCCGTCGGCCCGACGGTCAGCTCCACCGACTTGCCGGCGGTGTTCTCGAACAGGCTGTAGATCTCCGTGCCGGCCTTCAGGTCAATGCCCTTCACGGCCAGCAGGAACTCGCCCTCCTTCACGTTCACGCCGGGCGCGGTGAGCGGGCTGCGGAGCGATTCGGTGTAGTTCAACCCGCTGTAAATCTTCTTGAAGAAGTACCGCCCGTCCTTCACGCCGTAGTCGGCGCCGAGCAGCCCGCCGCCGACCGTCTTCTTCTCGTTCACCCGCTCACCCGGCGTGGTGTAGCTGTGCCCGACGGCCAGTTCACTCAGCATCCAGCGGATCACCTTGTACAGGTCGCCGCCGTTGTTCACGTGGTCCAGGAACGGCTCGTACTTCTTCCGCATCGCCGGCCAGTCGGCCCCGTGCATGTTCGGGTCGTAGAAGAAGTCGCGGTTGACCCGCCACGCCTCGTCGAAGATCTGCTTCCACTCGGCCCGCGGATCGACCCGCACTTCCACCGCGTCCAGGTTCAGCTTCTTCCCGCCGCCGCCCGTCGCCCCCGGAAGGGTGATGCCGCCGGAGGCGGTGCTGCCGACGTACCAGTCGCCGCCGGAGCTGTACAGCATCTTGCTGCCGTCCGGGGTGAGTTCATACGTGCCCACGCCGGACTGCACCGACGACACCCGCCGGGTGGTCACGTCGAACTTGACCAGCGCGCTGCCGCCGCCCGGACCACCCGCACCGCGACCACCGCCCTCGGGGGCGTCCGCCCGACCGAGCATGAACACGGCGTTCGCCGCCCCCGCTTGCAGGTTGAAGTAGTTGCCGCTCGGCACCGGGCAGGCGATGATCCGCTGGTCGATGCCGTCGAACTCGATGGCGAACTTCGGCACCGGCTTCGGCTCGACCTTCGGCTCTTCTTTCGGGTCGCCCACCTTCTTCGGGTCCACCGGCTTGTCGTCCTTCTTCGGTTCGTCGGGCTTCTTGTCGTCCTTCTTCTCATCACCCCCGGCATTGCTGCCGGGGTTCGCCCCGTCTTTTTTCGGCTCGTCCTTCTTCGGCTCGGTCGGCCGCGGCGGGAACGGGAAGCTCGGCGACGGGCCTTTCTCCTCGTCGCTCTCCTTCAGGAACGGCGACGGGGTGGCCTTTTGCAGGATGGCCATGTAGAGGCCGAACCGCGGCTGACGTGACTCCGAAGCGCTCTGGCTGAACCCGTGCTTGCTCATGCCGGTGTTCTCCGACGACAGGAAGTACAGGTACTTCCCGCCCGCGTCGAACGCCGGTTCGGTGGCCTCGCTCTTGCCGTCGGTGACGGCGAACGCCTTGCCCTGTTCCAGGCTGTAAGCGAACACCTGGGACACCTTCGCAGGCGTCTCCATCGCGTAGGTGATCCAGTTGCTGTCCGGACTCCAACTGGACGTCTTGAAGTTGCCGAACCGCCCCTCCATGTTCGTCACCACTTTCGTGATCTTGGTGGTGGCCGCGTCCATCCAGTAGAGCGTCTGCGAGTTGTCGGTGAGGAGCAACTTCTTGCTGTCGCGGCTCCACACGAGCACGTAGTAGAAGCCGCTGCCGCCGAGCTTCACCTTCTTCGTGTCGCCCTTGCCCGTCTGCGGGGCGAGCACGAGCTGGTACTCACTGCCCTCGTCGGAGAAGTACGCGATGGTCTTGCCGTCCGGACTCCACGCCGGGCTGCGCTCGTGCGTGCCGGGGGTGTTCGTCAGCACCCGCGGGTCGCCCTTCTCGGCGGGTACGGTCACGATCTCGCCGCGGAACTCGACCGCCACGCGCGCCCCACTCGGCGAGATGCCGGCGTCGCGGACGTACTTGCTCCCCTTGGCGAACCGCGCCCGCGCTTCCGGCGAGTCGCTGTTGATGGCGATCTTCAGCCGCGTCGGGGTCTGGCCGATCTTGCCCGCGTGCAGCCAGCCGGCCTGCTCGAAAATGAGCGTGTCCTTGCCGTCGTTGGCGATGTCCAGCACGGGGAAGTCTTTGAACTCGGTGAGCGGCTTCACGTCGTCGGTCGTCGGCTTGGCCCCGTTCGGCTTGAACGAATGCACGTTGTACTCGCCGGCGCGATCCGACCGGAAGTAGAGGGTGTCGCCCACCCAGTTCGGGTCGAGGTCGTTGCAGCGGTCCTTCGGCTGTGGGATTTCGACCACGTCGTAGGTCTTCGCGTCCATCACCCAGATGCGGCTGTTGGTGCCCCCGCGGTAGTGCTTCCACTGGGCGGTGGCGTCTCGCACGGGGGTGTACGCGATGTACTTGCCGTCCGGCGAGAAGCTGGCCTCGAACCCCCACGGGATCGGCAACTGATCCGGCATTCCGCCCTTCACGTCCACCGTCCACAGTTGCGAGTGGCGGTTGCTGTAGACGGTGCGGGGGGAGCTGAACAGGATCTTGCCGTCCGGGGTGAACCCGCGGCAGAGGTCGGCCGCCGGGTGGTGGGTGATGCGGGCGGGCGTGCCGCCGTCCGTCGGGATGGTGTAGATGTCGGTGTTGCCGTCGTACTGGGCGCTGAAGGCGAGCAGCTTGCCGTCCTTGCTGAACGCCGGGTTCGACTCGACGCCGATGTCGGTGGTCAGCCGCTTCGGGTTCTTGCCGTCGCGGTCGGCGGTCCACAGGTCTTCGCCGTACACGAACGCGATCTTGTCCGGGCCGATGGCGGGTGACGACAGCAATCGCACGTCGTCGCCGGCGGGGGCCGGCAGCCCGGCCGCGGCGACCGCGAACAGGGCGAGGGTGAACTTCCTCATCGGGGGCAGCACTCCGTGAAGATGGGGTGAAGGGGGCGACGCAGGGGATGATAGCCGCGGGCAGAAAATCTGGCCGCACGATTGAAGCCGAGAAGACACGATCCGAACCAGACAGTGCAGAGCGGGGCATTGCGCCGAATCACCATGCCTGCATTCTATCTGTCTTTTTTTCTGATCGTGCAATCTCGGCTCTCATCGTGCGGTTAAACACTGAGATGTCCGAGGGCGAGCAGGCCGTAGTACGTGTACTCCACGTCGAGCGTGTCGTCCGACCAGGTGCCGTGGAACCCGCCCCGGCTCGTCCAAAGCGTGTCGATGAAGTCGAGGCACGGCTCGCGGATGGGGTCCAGGCTCACGTGCAACCCGGCGAGGGCGTGAAGTGCGGTGGCCGTGCTCAGCAAGTCCGGCATGGGTGCGAGCGGGGTGGCGAAGAAGCCCCCATCCTTGGCGTGCCGCGACAACAGCCATTCGCCGGTGCCGTCGGGGATGGGTGCGTTGTACTGCCGTAGGAGTGTCACCGCCGCGGCGGTGGACGGTGTCAATCCGAGCGGCACGTCGAGCTGGTTCGCATACCCGCCGTCTTCGGCCCGCAGGAGGTTGACGCAGTTCAAGAGGCCCGGCACGTTCGGCAGTTCACGCCCCAAGTCCTGGTACGCGCCGAGCGCGAGGAAACATCCGTAGATGGTGCCGTCGGCTTCGCCCGGCTCCTGGGCGTACCCGCCGTCGGCGGAGCGGAACGATTCGACCTTGCTCAGGATCACGTCGGCGGGGATGTGCTTGTGTTCGTCCTTCGGCATGCCGGCCCAGCAGCGGCACAGGCACGAGAGGTGAACGAAATCGAGTTGCTCGCCGGCCCCCTGGCTCTTCAGGTAACCGAGCACTTGCGGGATGGGCAGATCGGCGCGGAGGGCGAACAGCCCCTCCAGGCCGAACACGGTGTAGTACAGGTCGGGATTCCCCGCGCGGTCGGCGAACCCGCCGGCGGGGGTGAGTTGACTTCGCAGGTAGTCCCGCACCAGGTCGGCGCTGTCACCCAACAGCTTCGGGGACAGTCGCGCCACCTGGAGCATTTCGAGCCTCGAACTCACTGCACCACCCCTTCACCTCGACGCCGAAGATCTTGCTCACCACCCGCCGCAGCAGCCCCTTCAGGCTCGGGTTGTCCACGGCTTCCAGCGTCTTCACGGCCTGCTCTTTGTACGACTCCATCATCTGCTTCGACCGCTCGGTCGCGCCGAGCATGTCCACCACGGCCTTCGCTTCCAGCGCACTGAACCCGGCCGCACGACGCCACACGCCTTCGAGCAGTTCGCGGTCCGGCCCCTTCGCGCGTTCGTAGGCGACGGCGAGCGGGAAGGCGGGGCGGGCGGCGGTGATGTCGTCCCCGTCGCCGTTGGTCAGGTCGTCGATGTCGTCGCGGATCTGGTAGGCGATGCCGAGGGCTTCGCTGTACTCGGTGAGCGTCTTGTGTAGGTCGGCATCGGCCCCGGCGAACGCCGCCCCGAGCCGCAACGCCACCTCGAACGCCGGGGCCGTCTTGCGGCGGTGGATGTCGGCCACTTCCACCGGGGTCAGCGGTCGCGGGTTGTTCGCCCACGTCAGTTCCGCCCCTTGACCCAGGCAGAGCGCCCGGTGCCCTTCCGCCGCGATCTTCACCATCAGGGCGCGCACGGCGGGCGGGGCTTCGCTCTCGGCGATCAGCCGATAGCCTTCGCCGAGCAGCAGGTCGCCGACGTTCAGCGCCACGGGCACGCCGTGTACGGCGTGGACCGTCGCTTCGCCGTACCGCAGGTCGTCGCCGTCCTCGATGTCGTCGTGAATGAGGCTGGCCTTGTGGAAGCACTCGACCGCCACGGCCAGCTTCTTCAGGTCGGTCGGGAACGGCACGGCCTGGTCGTCTTGCAGCGCCTTCCACGCGCACGCCGCCAGGAACGGCCGCCACCGCTTGCCCGACTTCGCCAGCCACTCCCGGCCGATCTGTTCCGTCTCGGAGTCGCCCGGCCCCATCAGCTCGTCCAGCGATTCCAGGGTGAACCACGTGTCCACTTCTCCGCGGACGGCGTCCAGGTCCATGCGGTAGGTGCGGTCGTCGCTGGTCAGGTGGATGTACTCCCACACCCACTCGACATCGACGCCGGTGTCCTTGCAGTCGTCGTTCAGCAGCGGGATGGCCACGCCCGGAATCGCCGCCGATTCCATGTAAGGGAACGCCCGCTCGAGAACGGAGAGACACGACACACCGAGGATGGCGTCGATCTTGCCCGTGGAGATGATGGCCATGACGAGCGCCGACCCTTCGGCCGTCAGCACCGCGTAGCCGAGCTTTTCGGCTTCGTTCTGGAGGTCTTGAATGGTGCAAAGGCCGCACTGCTTGCACAGCAGGCCGAACTCGTCGAACGGGGCCGGGCAGCGGTCTTCCACCCGCAGGCACTTGGGCAGGAGCAGCAACCGCCTGTCGTAGGGCACGGACGCGAGCGCCTCGCGGTTGGCCTCGCCGTTCAACACCACGCCGACGTAGTTCGTGTACTTCGCGTCCAACCCGCCCATGACGACGAGCTTGTTGGCGTGCTTTTGCAATTCGGCCAGACTGAGCGGGATGACCACCTTCTCGCGGGCGACGTATCGCTGGGCGAGGGTGCGGACCAACTCCCGCTGTTCTTTCGTCGGCGGCACCGAGTCCTGCGGCGGCCGGTCCTTCACCATCGGGACCGCACGGGGCAGGGTGAGCAGCGGGAGGAGCATTGAAGAGTTCCAGGTTCCAAGTTCCAGGTTCCAAGTTGGAAGACCTGGGGAGCAGAGGTTATTGGGAGTTCCGATCAGCGTACTTGCGGCCCTTCAGGTCCGTCTGTTCCAGGTAACGGATGAACCCGCCGATCATCCGCACCACTTCCACCACTAAAGCCATAAGTCTGCGGAAGTCCGCTTCGGTGAAGTAGCCCACATCCAGCCCGACGTACAGTTGGGACCGCACTTCGCCGGCCGACGCTTTGGCGATGTACAGGAACTGCTTGAACTCGGCGTTCCCGTCCCGCTCGAACCCCTCCGCGATGTTCGACATGATCGAACACGAGGCCGAACGGATTTGGTCGATGTATCGGAAGTCTCGGCCGGCCGGCCCCTCCCGTGTGAGAACGTACACCTCGCGGGTCAACACCCGTGCCTTTTGCCAGGCCCCGATGTCTTCGAACCGCTCGATGTTTGCCACGGTCCGCCTCCCGGTCGGGTCTTCAACTTGGAACCTGGAACCTGGAACTACTAGGTGTACGCCCCGAAGCCGAAGAACCAGTGCTTCTTGGCGAAGCGGTAGGCCCAGTGCTCTTCGGGGATCTCGTGGCCGGGGTTGCTCTGGCTGTGTCGTGGCGTCATCTTCTCCACTTCGGCCATCGCACTTTTCCGGGCGGTCGTGTCCTTCGCCCCGTGTTTGATCACCAGCTCCTTAATCAACTGCGGCTTCTCCAACACGATGCACCCGCGGGTCACTTTCGCGCTCTCCTCGCGGAACTCCTTCAGGAACGCCGACTGCGTCAACATGTCGTAGATGTTCTTCTTCGACGTGTTGATGTTCTCAGTCGCAAACTGAATGATCGGGCACGGCTCCACGTCGCCCCACGGGCCGATGTGGTGGCTCACGCCGGTGGCCATCGGACACAGCGCCTGCCCCTGGTCGTCCCAGTACGGATCGACAATGGCGATGGGCAGTTTCGCCCGCATCTGCACGCCGAACCGGCGGACGTGCAGCACCTGTTCGGGCGTGAGGGCCAGGTCGAAGTTCGGGTCGGGGCCGACGGGGCGGTAGGTGTGGAACCAGGCGTAATGCACGCCCATGCCGATCAGCTTGTGCAGCCACTCCTCGCTGACGAGGTCGATGTTCGTGCGGCAAATGCTGCTCGCCACGCCGATCACCAGCCCGTTCTTGCGGCAGTTCTCCAGCCCGGCGAGCGTGCGGTTCAGCACATCACTCCGGCCGCGGCGCTGGTCGCTCACCTCCGCGCCGCCTTCGATGCTGATGAGCGGGGTGACGTTGCCGGCCTTATTCAGCCGCTTCGCCACCTTGTCGGTGATCAGTTGCCCGTTGGTGAACACCTGGAAGTAGCAGTCCGGGTGGGCGTCGAACACGTCCAGGATGTCCGGGTGCATGAACGGCTCGCCGCCGAGGATGCCGAAGTAGCTGTTCCCCTTCCGCTTGGCGTCGCGGATGACGCGGTTGAGCGTGTCCTTGTCGATGGTGCTCTGCTTGGCCGCCACGTCCACCCAGCAGCCCTGGCACCGCAGGTTGCAACTGTTGATGACGCTGATGAACAGGAACGGCGGGAAGTGAATGCCCTTCTTCAGGCGGCTCTTGAACCGCTCGACGGAGGCCATCCCCTTCAGCCCGAAGTTGAAGCCGAGCTTCCACAGCAGGCGGGGTTCCACCGTGGTGAGCATCCGCTTGGCGAAGCTGAAGATCATGGATCAGTTCCGAAGAAGATTTCACCGCCGAGGGCACAAGAGGGCACATGAGAAAGCAGAAAGCAGAGGTCTGAAAACTCTCTGTCTTCCTCATGTGCCCTCATGTGCCCTCGGCGGTGAAATCTGGTTAGCTGCCAATGCTGCCGCCGCCTTCGCGTTTGCTTCCGTCGCCTTCTTCTGAATCTCGTCCAGACTCGGCAGGCTAGCGAACACCTCCGGCGGGATGTCCAGTTTCTCGCCGAGCTTCACCAGGCACTTCTGTCGCTCTTCGAGTGCCTTGTCCGAGTCGCGTTCCTTGCTGAACCGGCTCTTGAACTTGGCGTTGCGGTCCCGCAGGGCGGCGTAGATGTCCCCGCCGAGCAGCGACGAGATATCCACCTTCATGCTCTCGCGGCGAACGTCATCCGCGCTCACCACGTCGCCGTTGATCGGCCCGTGACGGTACTTCGGGAACAGGATGGCGACTTCCGGGCAAACCCGCGAGCAGGCCGGGCAGTCGGTCTTGCACTTGTTGTTGTTCTGGACCTGAATCTTGCCTTCGTTGACGCCGTAGACGTCGAACAGGCAGAACGACAGGCACTGCATGCTGTTGGTGCAGCGGTCGTAGTCGATGACCGGGAACCACGGCTTCCACTTGGGCGGCTCGGGGACGTTCGCCGCGGCCCGCACCTGGGTCGCCAAGTCCACCGCTTCGGCCGCCGACTTCCCGGCCACGTTCCGAAAGTAGACGGCCACCCCGTTGTCAGTGGCGGCGTGGTCGGGTTGCTCGTCGGTGAAGTGGCCGAGCACCAGCAGTGAACCGGCGACGAGGTTGCCCGCCGACCCGCCCGGCCGAATCACGCTGACGGGCAACCCCTTCACCAGCAGCGCCATCACCAGTGCCGTCCGTTCGCCGGGCGGGAACGGGGTCGCCCCGGTGCCTTCGTACACGGCCACGCGGAACGCGGCGGCGGACGCCGGCGGCGGGGCGGAGAGCGGGAGTGGCAGCGGGATGGACATGAGAATTCGCCACGGATGAACACGGATGAAATCAGGATCAGAGCCAGCATTATTCTGTCTTCTCTCGGATCGGTTCTTGATCCGTGTTCATCCGTGGCTCCTGTTTCAGAATCTTCTCCACCACCGCGTCGGCGGTGTCGGTTCGCATGTTCAGCACTTCGGCGGTGTCGGACAGCTTCACGCCCACCGCGTGGAACAGCCACTTCACCGCCCGCGGGTAGCACGCGGCGATCTTCAAGTTGCCATCAACGGCCAGTTCCGACAAGCACGGGTCGCGCTTCGCGCTCATCTCGCACAGGTCCGGCACGGCGTCGAACGGGATGTCCGATTCGGTGAGCCGCCGCAGCACCTCTTCCTTCGTCGCCTTGGGCACGACGTTGGCGTAGGTGCAGTGGCAGTACAGGACGCGGAGCGGTTTCATTGCAACTTCTCACCCGCTCCCTGTCGGTCGCGGTTCCAGTCCACCCGGTCACTGCGTTCTCGGTTCCAGGAGACCCGGCCGGCTGACGCCGGCGGTTCACCCGGTCACGTCTCGATGGGTAGGCACCGGCCTTCCGGGGCGGAACGCCTCGGCGTGTTCGATGTCGCTTTCCAGTCCCATCGCCGTCGCGGTCGCGTCCAGCACCTTCTCGGTGATCGCCCGCAGGATGTCCGGGTCGGCCTCCGCCCGCAGGTTGATGAGTAGCTCGCCCGACTCGATCTCGTCCTGCAAATCGTGCGACGCCTCCGCTTTGCCGTCGGTGCGGGTCAGGTTCATCACCGCGAGGTCGTTCCCTTCGAACGGGGAGAGCGTGGCCTTCAGGTGGGCGACCTCGAACCCCTGCCCGCTCAATTCGCCGTGCAGGTCGGTCATCAGCTTCGCCACGAAGGCGTTGCCGTCGAAGAACCCGGCCGCGGTCACGCTGGCGGTCACGTTCAGCCACCCGAGCAGCGCCTCGCCGTCGGCGTAGGTGTCGTAGTCCACGTCCATCGCCGGGCGGGTGCCCGGTTCGCCTTCGATCAGCGCCGCCCACTCGTCGATCCCCGCCCCCTCGCGGGCACTGGTGCAGACGATCTTCGCCTCTGGGAATTCAGTCCGCAACGCTTCCGTCAGGCGTCTCACCCGCTCCTCATCCAGCGTGTCCGTCTTGTTCACCACGATCACGTCGGCTTCTTCGAGCTGCTTGCGGTAGATGTACACCACTTTCGGCGAGAAGGATTTGCCAGCCGCCAGCCCGAGAATCCGCTCGGCCCGCACCGGGTCCACCAGCACGCTGAACGGGGCGATGCTGAACTGCTCGCCGTACATCCGCCGCAGCGGGTAGGCCACCGTCGCCACCAGATCGGTGCAACTGCCCACCGGCTCGGCGAGGAACACGTCGGGACGTTCCTGTTCGCTCAGCTTCGCCGCCGCGTCGGTCAGGCTGCTGAATTTGCAGCAGAAGCACCCGCCGGTGATCTCCTCAACCGGGAAATTATGGTTGGCGAGCATGGCGGTATCCACCAGCCCGACCGACTGGTCGTTCGTAATCAGGCCGACGCGCAACCCCTGGTCGCGGAAGCGTTCGGCTAGCCGCAGGAGCGCGGTGGTTTTGCCGGCCCCAAGGAACCCGCCGACCATGATGTACCGGGCACGACTCATGAATCAGACCCAAGAGAGATTAACCACAGATGCACAGAGACACAGAGAAGGCAAGCAGCAGAGTTCTTTTCGACCGTTTCTATTCGGTCTTCTCTGTGTCTCTGTGTCTCTGTGCCTCTGTGGTTAGTTCTTGACTTCAATCCCCCACCTCGGCGGTCGGCGGCGCGTCCATCATCTCTTCCTTGCCCTGGATGCGGTCGATGGCCAAATCCAGCAGCTTCGTATACCCGGCGGCGTCCACCGCCCGCGGGTCGGGCGTGCCCCGCAACTCGAACAGCCAACCCTCGTTGTACGGGTCGATGTCGAACCGGCGTGGGTCGGTTTCCAAAGTCGGGTTGCCCCGCACGAACGAGCCGTCGGCCGGGCTGTACACGTCCGAGGTGGCCTTGAACGCCTCGATCCAGCCGATGATGTCGCCCAGCTCGAACGCCTGATCCGCCTTCACCTCGAACCCGTACTCGACCAGATCGCCGAGCATCCGCTGGGCGAACCGCGTGATGCCCACCCGCCACAGGCCGGGTTCGACTTCCCGCAGCCAGAAGTGGCCGGGCGTGTACAGGCGGTCGGACGGCAGCTTGGTGCTGAACCGGGAGCGGCGGTAGGAGATGGAGCAAGCGGCAGTGTTCGACATCGGCGGCCCGGCGGCGAGGGTCGTCACGATCACAGATAGTACCAGGGGGGTGGGGTGGCCTTACGGGGAAAATGTTTGGGGTGTGGTCCCAGAACGGTTGGATCACCAGGGCGATGCCCTGGGCT
>JANNVG010000548.1:0-2531 GCA_031414395.1 Fimbriiglobus sp. | reverse complement strand
GCCCCGCCGTGCTTGTGTGCGGCGGGGCGTCGCGGCCGAGTCGTTGGACACCCGAGCGTCACCGTGTCACGTTGGGGTGATCGCGTTCGCCGGCCGCTCGACCCGCCCTACAAGACCCGGCTCGCCGGCCCGCCTGTTACTTGTCCTTCTTGTCCTCCGGCTTCTTCTCCTCCTTCTCGTCCTTCTTCTTCAGGTCGCCGGCCTTGATGGTCACCATCTTCTTCGGGTCCACGTGCTTGTCGAACGCCTTCTTGATGTCGGCCGGCTCCAGCTTCTCCACCTGCTTCTCCAGGTCGGCGTAGTACGTCATGGTGCGGCCGACGAACAGGCCGGTGGCCAGTTGCGAGGCCAGCGTGCCGTCGCTCGCCCGCTCCTGCTGCTTGGTCTTCAGCCACGCCTTCTTGCCCTCCTCCAGCTCGCTCGCGCTCACGCCCTCTTTCAGGAACTTGCCCACCTCGTCGGTCATCATGGCGTCCACCTTGTCCAGGTTCTTCGGGTTGGTGATGGCCATGGTCATGAACCCGCCGGACTTGTCCATCGGGCTGGCCATCGCCTGCGACATGGCCATGTAGCTGAGGCCGCCACTCCCCCGCACGCGGTTGCTAATGCGGCTGGCCAGCGGGGCCTCGCCGAGCAGGTAGTTGCCGACCGCGATGGGGGCGTACTCGGGGTCGGAGTCCTTCAGCTCCATCGTCTGCACGGTGATGTAGAAGGCGTTCGCCTTGTCCGGCGTGTCGATGGACAGGGCTTCGGCCTTGGTCGGCAGGTACGGGCGGTCGATCCGCTTGTACGCCACGCCCGCCTTCCACCCCTTCAGGATCGGCTCCACCTGCTTGAGCGTCTCGGCCGGGTCGAAGTCGCCGACCAGCACCAACTCACCCGCCCCCGCGCCCATCTGCCCGTCGTACAGCTTCTTCACGTCGGCCACGGTCGTCGCCTTCACCCGCTCGGCGGCTTCGTCCAGCGTGGGGATGTACCGCACGTCCCCCTTCGGGTACGGGCTGAGCTTCCGCATGAGGGCGGTGATGGCCAGCATCTGCGGCTCGGCCTTCCCCTTCTCGATCTCGTCCAGTTGCTCCTTCTTCATCACCTCGAACTCCTTCTCGGGGAAGCTCGGCTCGCGGAGCACCTCGCCGAGCAGCTTGAGCACGGCCGGCAGGGTCTCCCGCTTGGCCTGCACGCTCACGCTCACCAGCCCCAGCCCGCGGTCGCCGTCGGTGGAGATGCCCACCGTCGCCTTCAGCTTGTCGAACTCGTCCTTGATCTGCTGGCGGGTCTTGGTCTTGGTGCCTTTCATGAGCATCCCGCCGAGGAAGTCGAAGGCGGTGTTCTGCCCCTTCAGGCTCTCCTCGTTGCCCACCCGCAGGGCCAGGGTAAGCACCACCGTCTCGCCCTTCGTCTTCTTCGGCAGCAGGGCGTACTTGATACCGTCGCCCACGCTCCCCCGCTGCACCCGCTTCTCCACGTTCTCCGGCGTCGGGTCGAACGCCTCCCCGCCGGCCGCCGCCGCCCGCCCGACGTACCCCTCGACCATCCCCTTCACGTCGGCCGCTACCGGCACGTCGGTCCGCTCCGGCTTGTCGGTGGGGATGTAGATGCCGACCGTGCGGTTGCTGCGGACGAGGTACTTCTGGGCCGCCGTGTTCACGTCGGCCGTCGTCACCTTCTCCAGCCGGTCGCGGTACAGGAAGAACAGCCGCCAGTCGCCGGCGGCGGCGAACTCGCTCATCAGGATGGCCAGTTGCTGGCTGTCGTTGCTGATCTTCTCGAACTGCTTCAGCCCGGCCTTCCGCCCCCGCTCCACTTCTTCGTCGGTAATCGGCTCTTTGGCCAGGTTTTCCAGGGTGGCGACGAGCACGTCGCGGGCCTTCTCGGTGTTCGCCGGGTCGGTCTGGGCGGTGATTTCGAGGAAGCCGGGGTCGTGCAGGGCGAAGAGGCTGCCGCTCACGCTGCTGGCCAGCTTGCCCTCCACCAGCGCCTTGTACACCCGCCCGCTCGGGGCGGCGGTCAGGGCCGACTCCAGGACTTCCATGGCGATGTAGTCCGGGTGGCGGGCGGCGGGCACGTGGTACACCACGCCGGTCGCCCCGACCTTGCCGACGCGCCGCAGCGTGACGACCCGCTCGCCGTCCTGGGCCGGCTCTTCGGTGTACGTGGCGGGGATCTTCTCGTCCGGGTTCTTGATCGGGCCGAAGTGCTTGGCGATCAGCTCGAGCGCCTTGCTCGCGTCGAACGCCCCGGCCACGGTGAGCATGGCGTTGTCCGGGCGGTAGTACTTCTTGTAGAAGGCTTTCAGGTTGTCGATCGGCACCCGCTCGATGTCGGTCTTGTTGCCGATGGTGCTCTTGCCGTAGTTGTGCCACTCGAACGCGGTGGCCACCATCCGCTGACTGAGGATGTTCGTCGGGCTGTTCTCGTTCATTTCGAACTCGTTCCGCACCACCGTGAACTCCTTCAGCAGCTCCTCGCGGGCGATGGTGCTGTTCACCAGCCGGTCGGCCTCCAGCTCGATGCCGAACTCCAAGTTCTCG
>JANNVG010000547.1:0-4255 GCA_031414395.1 Fimbriiglobus sp. | reverse complement strand
ACCCCACCTCCCCCCTTGCGGGGGAGGTCGCCGGCGTTCGCGGAGCGAACCCGGCGGGTGGGGGGGCGTGCCGGTATCCAGAGTCACACCCACGGGTTCCGTCATTTCGCCTCCGGCGGCGGCAGTCGGGGTTGTCGCTTTTCCCACCCTTGACTACATTCTCTCTTCTTCGCAGCCGGCGCCGGCCGCACCCTTCGACATTGTCAGGACCGACGGAACCCCCGCCGCCATGCGGTTCACCCTGCTCGACCGGATCGACGCCCACCAGCCGGACAAATTCCTCCGCGGGTGCAAGTTCCTCGCCCTCGGGGAAGAGTATCTGGCCGACCACTTCCCGCGCTTCCCGGTCATGCCGGGCGTGCTCATGCTGCAAGCGCTCACCGAGGCGGCGGCGTGGCTGTGGCGGGCGAGCACCGGCTTCCAACACCCGGTGATCGTGCTGAGGGAGGCGAAGAACGTTAAATACGGCACGTTCATGCAACCCGGCCGGCGGATGGACGTGTCCGTCGAGTTGGTGAAGCAAGACGGGCCGTGGGCGACGTTCAAGGGCAAGGGGGCGGACGACGACGGCCAACAAACCGTGAGCGCCCAACTGGTGCTGCACGGGTACAGTCTGGCCGACAAAGGCCCGGCCGGCGCCGCGGCGGACGCGAAACTGCTCGAACACTGGAAGTCGCGGTGGGCAGTGCTGACGGGGGAACTCAGGTAGGTCGGGCTGTGCCCGACGTGACTCAAACCGTCGGGCACAGCCCGACCTACGAAGACTGGCCATGCACCTGAAAGACCAAGTGGCGATCGTGACCGGCGGCAGCCGCGGCATCGGCAAGGCGTGCGTGCAGGCGCTCGCACGGAGCGGCGCGAAGGTGGCGTTCGTGTACCGCGGGAACGAAGAGGCGGCGAAGGCGCTCGAAGTGGAAGTGACCGCCGCCGGCGGGGTGGCCAAGGCGCACCAGGGCGACGTGGCCGACCCGGCCACCGCCGACCGCGTCGTGGCCGCGGTGCTGGCCGACTGGGGGCGGGTGGACATTCTGGTGAACAACGCCGGCGTCATCCGCGACGGCCTGTTCGTGCGGATGGACCCGGCCGACTGGACGGCGGTGATCGGCACCAACCTGAACGGGGCGTTCTACTTTTGTAAGGCGGTGTCGGCGCAGATGGTGTTCAAGCAGCGGTCCGGGCGGATCGTGAACATCAGCAGCGTGGCGGCCGAGTTCGTCAACCCCGGCCAGACCAGCTACGCGGCCAGCAAGGGGGCGATCAACAGCTTCACCCACGCCCTGGCAGTCGAGATGGGCGGGCGGAACGTGACGGTGAACGCCATCGCCCCGGGGTTCATCGAGACGGACATGAGCGAGGCGGTGCGGAACAAGGCGGGCGAGCTGATCCGCAAGGCCATCCCCCTGAAGCGGTTCGGCCTGCCGGCCGACATCGCCGAGGCGGTCGTGTTCCTGTGCGGCCCGACGGCCGGGTACATCACCGGCCAGGTGCTCACCATCGACGGCGGGTTCAGCCTCGGCCCCGGATTGGCTTGATTCGTTAGCCCGACGCGCGAGCGAGGGGCGAAAAACTTGTCCGGATAGGAACCGGCCCCTCGCTCGCGCGTCGGGCTAACAAGAACCACCGATGGCCCCGAGGACCGGCCCATGACGCAGGACGAAGTGTTCGCCAAAGTGAAGACCATCCTCACCGAGTCGCTCGGCGCGGACGACGACGCCGTCACCCCCCAGGCGCGGCTGGTCGGCGACCTGAACGCCGAGAGCATCGACTTCCTGGACATCATGTTCCGCCTCGAACGCGAGTTCGGGTTGCCCAAGATCGACCGGAACGAGCTGTTCCCGGAGAGCATCTTCCAGGGCGACCCGAAGTTCGTGCAGAACGGACTGGTGACCCCCGGCGGGCTGGCCGAGCTGCGGGCCAAGATGCCCTACGCCGACATCGCCGCCTACGAGAAGAACCCGCAGTTCGAGAAGATCGGCGACCTGTTCACGGTGGAGTTGATCACCAAGTTCGTGCACTCGAAGGTGAAGAAGTGAGGCAACTGTTGGCCGCACGATGAAAGGCAGAGAAGGCACGATTCGAAGGAAGCAGGACTAACCACAGAGGCACAGAGACACAGAGAGGACCGAAATCCGTGTGAAGACAGAATCCCGCACTTGTCTTCTCTGTGCCACTGTGCCTCTGTGGTTTGTCTTCTGTTTTTTATCGCGGTCTCTCCGCCTTCCATCGTGCGGCGAAATTAGGAACGAGCCGATGCGCTGGATCTGGATCGATCGGTTCACCGCGTTCGAGCCGGGCAGGTCGGCGGTCGCCACCAAGTGCCTGAGCCACGCCGAGGACCACTTCGCCGAGCACTTCCCCGGCTTCCCGGTGATGCCCGCCAGCCTCATCATCGAGGGGCTGGCCCAGACGGGCGGCATCCTGGTGGGCGAGGTGAACCAGTTCCGCGAGAAGGTGGTGCTGGCGAAGATCCAGACGGCCAAGTTCCACCGCGAGGTGATGGCCGGCGAGACCCTCACCTACACCGTCACCGTGATCGACCTGCGAGACGAAGGGGCGGTCGTGCGGGGTGTCGCCACCTGCGGGACTGATCCCGTGTGCGAGGTGGACATCTTCTTCGCCCACCTGGACCGTAACAGAGCACAGCAGGCGTTCGGCGATCACAACTTCGTGTTCACCGGCGAAATGCAGCACCTGCTCGGCATGGCGAAGCTGGCCGCCGCCAAGACCGCCCCCCAACTGCCCTCCGCCCCACCGCCCCCCGACCAGCCATGACCAGCACCAAGCGACGGGCGGTGTTCACCGGGCTGGGCCTGCTCACCCCCATCGGCTCCGACCCGGTCGCGTTCATGGTCGCCCTGCACGCCGGCACCTGCGCGCTCAAACCGATCACCCACTTCGACCCGGCCGCGCTGCGGTGCAAGATCGCCGGCGTGATCGCCGGGTTCGACGGCCGCAAGGTGTTCCCGGCCACCATGAAGGACGCCCGCAAGTCGATCATCCGCATGGCCCGGCCGATCCAACTGGGCGTGGCCGCGGCGCAACTGTGCATGGCCGACGGCGGGCCGACGCCCGAGCAGGTGAGGCCGGAGCGGTTCGGCGTGGAGTTCGGCTGCCTGATGGGGGCGAGCGAGCCGGAAGACCTGGCCCGCGGCGGGCAACTGAGCTGCGCGGGCGACCCGCCCGAAGTGGACCTCGCCAAGTGGGGGTCGGTCGGCCTGCCGGCTGTGCCCCCGCTCTGGATGCTGAAGTATTTACCCAACATGCCGGCGTGCCACGTCAGCATCAACCACAACGCCCAGGGGCCGAACAACACCATCACGTCGGTGGAGACGGCCGGCCTGCTGGCATTGGGCGAAGCGTTCCGCCTGCTGGGGCGAAACGCCGCCGACTACTTCCTCGTCGGCGGGTGCGACAGCCGCGTCAACCCGATCAGCCAGAGCCGGTACAACAGCTTCGCCCCGCTCACCCGCACGCACGACGCCACCCCCGAACAAGCCGTCCGCCCGTTCGACGCCGCCCGCGACGGCTCCGCCATCAGCGAAGCCGCCGCCGTGTTCGGCCTGGAAGCGATGGAGAGCGCGACCGCCCGCGGCGCGAAGGTGTACGCCGAACTCGCCGGGTTCGCCAGCGGATTCGACAAGTCGAAGTCGGGCGAGGTGCTGGCGAAGGTCATCACCAACGCGCTGCGGGACGCCGGCGTGTCGCCCGCCGATGTGGACCACGTGAACGCCTCCGCCGGCGGGCTGGTGGTGGCCGATGCGTGGGAAGCCCGTGGCATCCGGGCGGCGCTCGGCGACGTGCCGGTGGTGGCGTACAAGGGGCACCTGGGCAACAGCGGCACGGCCGGCGGGCTGGTGGAGTTGGCCGCGAGCGTGCTGGCGCTGCACGGCGGGTCACTGCCGGGAACGATCAACTGCCCGAACGTGGCGACTGACTGCCCGGTGTCGGTGCAGGTGGGCAGCCGGGCGGTGAGCAAACCCGCGGCGGTGAAGATCAGCCTGACCGACGCGGGGCAGATCGCGGTGGCGGTGGTTCGGCGGGTTTCGTAGGGCGGGTCGGGGGGCGGGGTCCCCCGCCCGCGGATCGCAAAGGGGGGCGGGGTGTCGGGGGGGGGCCCCACCCCCCGCTCCCGTTTTCCCCACCTTAAAACAAACCAAACCCCGGCCCGCTCCCCCCGGCGGTGTTTCGTGGGGGGGGGCGCCGCGGCCGGTCGTTGGGTGTGTGAACGTGTGGGAAACTCGGAAGCGGGGTTGCG
>JANNVG010000546.1:0-2911 GCA_031414395.1 Fimbriiglobus sp. | reverse complement strand
CGCCGTTGGCCGGGACGGTGACTGCCGACAGTTCGTCGTTCGCCGAGTTGGTGCCGCCGGTGGTGCCGGGGGTGTCCTTTCCGTCGATGTAGTTGGCCGGCTGCGTCTCGCGGACGATGTACCCGCCGCTGGCCGGCAGGTTGGCGAAGCGATAGAAGCCGCTCGCGTCGGTCGTGGTCTGGCCCACGCTGAGCGTCTGGCCGTTCACGAGGCGGAAGAGTGTGACGGTGGCGCCGGGGATGGGCGTCTCGCCGTTCTGCCGGACGCCGTCGTCGCGGGTGCCGCCGTTCGCCCCTTCGTCCTCGTACACATAGCCCGACAGCGCGCCGGTCTGTTGCACCGCCCGCAGTTCGCCGAAGTTGTAGTTCACGCCCGCGTCGAGCGCGTTCAGGGTGATGCCGTTGATCCGCTCGTTGCCGGCCACCCCGCGGGTGGTGCCGTTCACCGTGCCGGCGGTGTCCTTGCCGTCCAGGAAGCCGGCCGGCTGGTTGGACTCCACCACCTGATATTCGCCGAACGGCGACAGGCTGGGGAACTGGTAGAAGCCGTTCGCGTCGGTGGTCGTCTGGCCGGCCGAGATGGTGACGCCGTTGATCACCCGCAGCAGGCTGATGGTGGTGCCGGGAATGCCCGGCTCGCCGGCCTGCTTGATGCCGTCGTCGCGGGTGCCGCCGTTCTCCCCCTCGTCCACGTACACGAACCCGCTCAGGCTGGCGGCCGGCGGGGGCGGAACGACCGAGAACAGGGCGAACGCCCCGCCCGAACTGTCGGTGGACGGCGACCCGTCGGTCGTCGTCGGCAGCACCAACTCGTACTGGTTCGGGGCCAACACTGGGTCGGCCGGGGCGAGTGTGGCCGGGGCGGTCACGCTCGGGGCGACGCTGCCCGTGCCCACCGGGGTGGCCGACCCGAAGTCGAGCACCGGGTTGGGGGCGAAGCTGAGCAGCGCGTCGGCGGTGAGAGCGCCCACCGGGTTCAGCCGGTCTTCCAGCCGAAGGATATCGAGCTTCGGCGGCAAGGCGGGGTTGGCGGCGTCACGTTCCGTGGGCATCGGATAACCTCAGTGCAACAAGGGTGATGGTTCAGTGGTTCCGTCCGCAGCCGACTTTTCTGAGGGGGGGCGTAGTGGTCACTGTAACCTGTCCATCGTCACGCAACAGCTTTCCTATTTCCCCCGACCCCAGGGCAATACCCCGGAATGACGGGTTGTCAGGCGCGTTAATCAACATATTCGGCTCCGGCAACATGTCTCACCGCGTCTGCTGAGAAAATGTGAGGTCTGGGTAAAATCGGGAGGTTGTGGCAAGGGTGCGGAGATGGGAACGGATGCCACACGAGGATTTTCCGCCTGTGGGTTGTGGGCGGGGGCCGGCGGGTCGAATCAATGACGTGTCCGGATGGATCCCGGAACGGGGTCGCCCACGCACAAGACCCGCGAACCAGTGCTCACGGAGGAGTTTACGTGCTGAGACACTACCTCGGCGGGGTGGCCGCCGCTCTGGGGCTGGTCGGAGCGGTCTCCGCCCAACCCGCCGTCCCCATCTCCAGCAAGGCCGTCCGACCCGCCTTCGCCCAACCCAAACCGACCGGCATTCAGCAGGTGGCGTCCGACGCCCCGCTGATGGTCGCCCCGTCGCCGGTGATGCTGCCGGCCGCCCCGCCTCCGTCCTTCGCCCCGATGGCCCAGCCCATCGCCGGCGGCTGCCCGCCCGCCTTTGCCGCCGACGTGGCCACGGCGTGTGACGACGGCCCGGCGTGCAGTGCCGCCATGGACTGCCTGTGCGGGCCTCCCGGCCGCGTCTGGTTCGGCGCCGAATACCTGCTCTGGACGGGCAAAGGGAACCGCATGCCGGCCCTGGCCACCCGTGCCACCGGCGTGTCGCCGGCCGCCGCCCCCGCCCTGCCGAACACCCTCGGCACCCTCGGCGCACCGGGCACCTTCACCGCCATCGGCGGCCAGAACTTCAACGACGACTGGCGGAGCGGCCTGCGGGTGTACGGCGGCATCTGGTTGGACGCCGGCCAGCGGCTCGGGGCCGAAATGGACTGGTTCTTCCTGGGCGAAGACCGCCTTCGTGAGGTGGCCGGCGGGAACGACAGCAACGGGTTCGTGTACCGCCCGTTCACCAACAACGTCCGCCGCAACGCCGACGGCACGTTCACCCAGGTGCCCGCCTTCCAGGACACCGAGCTGGTGCAGTACCCGAACGTGCTGGCCGGCACCGTCGCCGTGGACAGCACGTCCAACCTGTGGGGGTTGAACCCGAACGGCGTCATCAACCTGGCCTGCAACCCGTGCGGCCGGCTCGACGCCCTGATCGGCTACCGCTACCTGAACCTGACCGACGAGGTGTACATCCGCGAGGAACTCGTCGGCCAAGCCGGGTCGGCCAACCCCGGCGCGCGGTTCCTGGTGGAAGACCGCTTCCGCACCGAGAACCAGTTCCACGGGGTGAACCTGGGGTTGGCGTGGGAGCGGCGGTTCGGCAGCCTGTTCCTGAACGTCCGCGGGGCGGTGGCGCTGGGCAACACCCGCACCGTCGTCGACATCGACGGGTCGACCACCACCACCACCGCCGCCGGGGCGGTCAGCCGGCAGGCGGGCGGGCTGCTCGCCCAGCCGTCGAACATCGGCCGGTACGAGCTGAACAAGTTCTCGGTGGTGCCCGAGGTGGGCGTGCGGTTGGGCGTGCAGCTCACCGACAACTTCCGCGTGTACGCCGGGTACAACTTCATGTACTGGTCGGACGTGGTCCGCACCGGCGACGTGATCGACCTGCGGGTGAACGGCAGCCAACTGCCCCCGCGGCAGAACGTGACCGGCGAGCTGTTCCCCCGCTTCGAGCCGAAGTACTCCGACTTCTGGGTTCACGGGGTGGTGTTCGGCGTGCAAGTGCGGTACTAACCTGAC
>JANNVG010000545.1:0-2649 GCA_031414395.1 Fimbriiglobus sp. | reverse complement strand
CGAACCCGGCCCGCAAGGGCCGCGGGTGCAAGTCACTCCAAGGTTCACACCCGCCGACCTTGCGGTCGGGGTTCGCCCGGAACCGGCGGACTCACGTCGCGCCGTTCGCCGGGTGGCCGGTAAACTACACCAGGCCCGCGGCCGTCCGCGGGCCTGCCCCATTTCGAGACCGCACCCATGCGCCCGTTCGCCGTCGCGCTCGCCCTCCTGCTGCCCGCCGTGGCGGTGGCTCAGTTCAAGCCGCCCGTCCCCGGCGGCGGGCCGGTGGCGAAGAAATTCGCGGACGTGGCCCAGGTGACGGCCAAGTTCGAACCCGCTCAGGCCAGGCCGGGCGAGACGGTGAAGCTGCTCGTGACCGTCTCGCCCAAGCCGGGGGCTTACACCTACGCCCTCGTGCAGCCGAACGGCCAGGACGCCAAAATGACGCTCCCCCCGCCGAAGGTGAGCGCGGTGGCGTTCGCCGGCTCCGCGACCGACCCGGACGGGTGGAAGGAGAAGCCGGGGGCGGACGGCGTGTCGGTCGAGCGGTACTACCCCGACCCGGTCACGTGGGTGTTCACCGGCACGGTGTACGCGGTGCCGCCCGGCAAATCGAAAGCGGAGTGGGAGAACACCCGCGTCCAGGCGTGTAACAAGGACAACTGCTTCAACTCGCGGGCCGCCGACCTGCCGGAACTCGAACTGGACGTGCTCGCCGGCCCCGGCGGTGTGCCCCCGCCGAAGGCGGTCGAGCCGCCGACCACTGACCCGCCCGACCCGCCGGGGAAGAACGCGGGCGCCACCGGCACCGAGAAGCAAGACTTCGTCCTGTTCCTGTTGGCGGCGGCCGGGTGGGGGCTGATTACGCTCATCACCCCGTGCGTGTTCCCGATGATCCCCATCACCGTCAGCCTGTTCCTGAAGCAGAGCAACAACAGTACGGCCGGGGCGGTGAAGCAGGCGGGCATCTACTGCCTGACCATCATCGTCGTCCTCGGCGTGCCCACCGCCTTCCTGCTCGACCGCTTCCAGAAGCTGAGCATCGACCCGTACATGAACGTGTTCCTGGGCGGCCTGTTCGTGTTCTTCGCGCTCAGCCTGTTCGGGGCGTATGAGGCCACCATCCGCCTCACCCTGTGGTTCGTGGCGGTGTTCGGCGGGGCGCTGGCGGTGGGGGCGGCGGTGACTCAGCACCTGACCGTCGCGTCGGGCGAAAAGGTCTGGGCGGACGCCTGGCTCGACACCGTCCTGGGCGACCTGACCGTCGGCGTGTGCGTGGCCACCGTGGTGGGCCTGCTGGCCACTCTGCGGCCGGGGTCGCAAGACGGGCTGGTGAAGTTCGCCGACGCCAAGCGGAAGGCCGGCGGGGTGCTCGGCACCATCTTCGGGGCGGTCCTGTTCAGCGTCATCAGCTTCACCTGCGTGGCCCCGTTCCTGGGCGCGCTCGCCGGCCTCATGTCCGGCGGCAACTACGCCCCGTGGCAGCTCATCCTGGCCGGCCTGTCGTTCTCCACCGCGTTCGCCTCGCCGTTCTTCGTGCTCGCCCTGTTCCCGTCGCTCATCAAGAAGATGCCCAAATCCGGCGGCTGGCTGGACGTGGTGAAGGCGGTCATGGGGTTCGTCGAGCTGGCCGCCGCGTTCAAGTTCGCCCGCACCGCCGAACTGCGGTGGCTCGACCCGCCGGAGTTCTTCACCTACAGCGTGTGCCTGACGGCGTTCGCCGTCATCAGCGGCGTGTGCGGGCTGTACCTGCTCGGCGTGTTCCGCCTGCCGCACGACGAGGAGAAGTCGAAGCTGAGCGTGCCGCGGTTCCTGTTCGCGCTGGCGTTCGTCGGCCTGGGCGTGTACCTGGTGCCGGGCCTGTTCCAGGGGGCGGACGGCCAACCCCAGCGGCCGAAGGGGGAGGTGTTCGCGTGGGTCGATTCGTTCCTGCTGCCTGATGCCACGCCGCCCGCCCCGCCGAAGTCAGGAAGCGGCAACGAGGCCACCGCGGAGGCGGCGTCCCGCGACCTGGACGCCACCAAGAAGCAAGTGGCCGGGCGGGTGAGGAAGTGGGAGGAGGAGAAGAAGGCGACCCCGACGGCCCCGCCGCCGGACAAGCGGCTGGTGTTCGTCGATTTCACCGGGGTGACGTGTAGCAACTGCAAGTTGAACGAGCGGAACGTGTTCCCGCGGCCGGAAGTGGCGGAGTTGTTGAAGAAGTATGCCGAGGTGCAATTGTACACTGACACTGTGCCCGTTCACTTGTATGCCGGCGCGGCCCCGTCACTCGCCAAGCGCAACGCCGAGGCGCAGGCGAACAAGAAGTACCAGTTCGACGAGTTCAAAACGGAGCAACTGCCGCTGTATGTGATCTTGGAAGTGAAGGCCGACGGCACGACGACCACGCTGGGCGTATACCCGGAGGGGAAGATCAACGACGTGCCGGCGTTCGTCGAGTTCTTGCGGAAGCCGCTGGCGGGGAAGTGACACCTGCAATGCAGCCGCGGAGCGGCGACGGAAAATGCAGCCGCGGAGCGGCGACCGATGTTTGCCAGGGGTGGAGCGAGCCGCAGGCGAGCGCAACCCCTGGAACCGAAGGAGGTATTGGACAAGCCCCGGAGGGGCGACAGACGCCTCTGTCGCCCCTCCGGGGCTTGGTCATTCTCGGTCACATGTCCAGGGGTTCCG
>JANNVG010000544.1:0-1892 GCA_031414395.1 Fimbriiglobus sp. | reverse complement strand
TCCTCGCCGTCGAGGGAACCCGACACCCACACTTCCGGTAGCACTGCCGCCGGGGGCACGGGGGGCACCGGCGGGAGGGTGCCGGGGTCGTAGATGGGCACGGTGACCGTCACCGGCGTCGGGTCCACGCCGACGGGGGGGTCGAGGGTGAGGGTGACCGTCGGCGGGGCCGCCGGGTCGGCCGGCAGGTCGTTGGGGAGCACCGGCATCACCAGCGTCGCCGTCGGTTCGCCCGGCCAGAAGACGACGACGTGCGCGCTCGGCGGGGTGTAGTGAACCCCCGGTTGGGCCGTGCCGCCGAGGGTGAACGGCACGTACAGCGGTTGAGCCAGGCTGCCGGCGGGGCCGGCGGTGCGCGTCAGTGTGACGACCACCGGGCGGGATCCGTTCGGCAACTCCTCGGCCGGCTCGGGCGCGGCGACGCTGATGGTCGGAAGTTCGGTGACGACGACGGTCCAGGTGCGGTCGTTGTAATCCCAGTCGGAGGGCATCCCCGGCATGAGCGCCAGGTCTTCCAGGCGCAGCACGAACTCGCCGGCGGTGGTCGTGGTGATGACGAACGGCAGGTGCGCGGCGGTCGTCGTGCCGATGGTGTCGGGGTCGGCGTCGTAGCTGACCGAAGTGCTGCCGACGGTGGCCGTGATCGTGTTCACCAGCGCCGCTTCGACCGCGGCCGTCGCGGTGGCCGCGGTGACAACCGCTTTCCCGTCCTGCGTGGGCAACGTGGTGTCGAGGGCAATCCCGCCGGTGAACGTGGCGGCACTTTCACCGACATCTCCGGTCGCCGGGCTGAGCATTCCGACCGCGTACACGGCGGGCACCTCGCGGCCTTCGAGTTGAGTGAGACTCAATCGGACGTTATTCAGAGGGGGGGGGCGACTGTTTGCGGCTCATGGTGCGTGATCCGTGCCGTGACTTGAGTGGTGGGATTGTGACAAGCCGTTTCGGCGAACGCAAGCACATTCCGGAAAGAATTCTCGGAGTCGTTACAATTCGGAATGAGTCCAGTGAGTCCGCCCGACCGCCGCATTCGCCGCAAGTGCTTGGCCGGCATGGGATCTTTCGCGTTCAGGACATGGTTTCGCGGAGGGGTGGGGGGAGTGGCCGGAACCACTTCCGGCGGCGGAGTGGACCCCGTACGCGACCGAGTTCGTATCTTCCCCCTCTCCCCGCTCCGGAGCCGCTCATGCGCATCACCGGCGTTACCGCCTGGCAGGTCGATTTACCCTTGCACGAGGGCAGCTACAAGTGGTCCGGCGGGAAGTCCGTCGCCGTGTTCGACAGCACCGTCGTGCGGGTCACCACCGACACCGGCGTCGAAGGGTTCGGCGAGGTGTGCCCGCTCGGGCCGGCGTACCTGCCGGCGTATGCCAGCGGCGTGCGGGCCGGGCTGAAGGAACTCGCCCCCAAGTTGATCGGCGAAGACCCCACGCAACTGCTCAAGCTCAACCACGTCATGGACGCCGCACTGAAGGGCCACCCGTATGTGAAGTCGGCCGTCGACATGGCCTGCTGGGACATCCTCGGCAAGGTGGCCGGGTTGCCCGTGTGCGTGCTGCTCGGCGGGCGGTACGCGGATGACGTGGTGCTGTACCGGGCCATTTCGCAAGTCGAACCCGACGCGATGGCGGCGAACGTGGCCGGCTACCGGGCCGAGGGCTACCGCAAGTTTCAGCTCAAGGTCGGCGGCGACCCGGACACCGACATCGCCCGCATCAAGGCCGTGGCCGGCGTGCTGCAACCGGGCGACCGGCTGGTGGCTGACGCCAACACCGGCTGGCTGCAACACGAAGCCATGCGGGTGGTGCGGGGCGTGCGCGACGTGGACGTGTACATCGAACAGCCGTGCTACAGCTACGCCGAGTGCCTCGCCGTGCGGCGGAACACCGATC
>JANNVG010000543.1:0-6991 GCA_031414395.1 Fimbriiglobus sp. | reverse complement strand
CGGCCGCCAACTCGGCCGCGGTCGGGTACCGCCGGGCGGGGGACTTCTCCAGGCACTTGAGGCAGACGGTCTCCAGGTCGGTTGGCACCTCGGGCCGGAACCGCCGCGGCGGCACCGGGTCGAGGGACCGCACCTGGAGGAGCGTCTCGTACGGCGTCTCCCCGCGGAACGGCGGCCGGCCGGTGAGCAGTTCGTACAGGACGGCCCCGAGCGCGTACACGTCGGCCGCCGGGCCGACCGCGGCCGTGCGGCCGAACGCCAGCTCCGGGGCCATGTACGCCGGGGTGCCCAGGACCGCCAGGGTGGGGGTGGGGGCGGCCGCGGGGGCGGCCTGCTTGGCCGTACCGAAGTCGGACACTTTCGGGGAGGCGAGCGGGTCGGGGCCGTCGCCCAAGAGGATGTTGCCCGGCTTGAGGTCGCGGTGCACCACCCCGCGCTGGTGGGCGTGGTGCAAGGCCCCGGCGACCGCCCGGACCAGCCGGGCGGCGACCGCCGGTGCCAGCGGGGTGCCGTCGAGGGCGTCGGCGAGCGCCCCGCCGGGCACGTACTCCATGACGTAGTGGGGGACCGCGGCCTCGCCGCCGACGGCCAGCACCCGGACCACGTGCGGGTGGTCGAGGGCGGCGGCGGCGCGAGCCTCGCGGCGGAACCAGTCGACCTCCGACGGGGAGGCGAGCCCCCCGCCGCGGAGCAGCTTGACGGCCACCACCCGCCCCGTGGCCTCGTCCGTCGCCCGGTACACCACCCCCGACCCGCCGCGGCCGACCTCGTGCCAGTCGGCGTACCCGGCGACCGGCGGGGGCGGGGGGTGACGGGCCGGTCCGGCCGCGGCGAGGGTGGACCGCTCGTCCGGGGACAGCGCGGTGAGCCGCTCGGCCGCCGCCTGACACCGCCGGCACCCGTTCAGGTGGGCCGCTTCGGCGGGGTCAAGAGTGCCCGCGAGCAACCTCCGGAGTTCAGACGGGGTCAGGTGGGCGGTCACCGGTGGTCTCCTCGGTCGGCCCGCCGGGGGGCAGGGCGAACCCGGCGGCCGCCCGGAGCTGTTTGAGCACCCGGCCCTTGGCCACGTACACGGCGGCCGGCGTCGTGCCGGTCCGCTCGGCCGCCTCCGCCCCGGTGAGCCCGTCGACGGCGGTCAGCCAGAACGCCGCCCACGCGCCCGGACCCACGTCCCGCTTCACCCGTTCGATCGCCCCCGCCGCCCCCGCGAGCTGCCCCCGGATGCCCTCGTCGAGTTCGCCCGGCAGTCGGGCGAGCGGTTCGGGCAGCGCGTCCGATCCGCCCCGGCCGACCGCCCCCGGGCGGGCGGCCAGGTGCCGCCAGTGGGTGCGGACGGCGCTGTCGGTCACGCGGCTCAGATACCCGCGGAACCGGCGGGCCGGGTCGTAGCGGAACGCCCGCAGCGCCTTGACCAACCGGGCGAACACGGCGGCCCGCACGTCGTCGGCGTCGGCCGGTTGGAGGCCGGCCTGGCGGCAGCGGGCGAGGACGAGCGGCGAGTACCGCCCGACGAACACCGCCCAATCGACCTGGGCGTCGGGGGCGGCCAGGCGGTGGAGCAGGCCGGCGCTCGTGGGCGGCGGTTCGGTCGCCGTCATGGGTGTCTACGCTCGGCGGGTGAAGGATCTAACCGCGGTGCATTATCCGGTTCGGCTGAACGAACGCAAGTGACGGCGGGCGCTGGATTTTGGCCGGGGACGAATTTTTCGGTTAGACCCGCGGGTAGTAAGAGGTGTCGGAGGTCCCGCGACCCCCTTGCCCGGGTGTCGCCGGCGGTCGTGGGTCGATTTCCCGGCGGGCGGTCGAGAGGCGGACATGTTCATCACGTGGGTGCGGTGGCTCCGGTCGTGGGCGGCCTGGGGGCGGCGGCGGATCGCCGGCGGGCAGTTCGGCCTGCCGCCGCGGCGGACGTGGCTGACCGTCACCCACCTGGAGGACCGCACCGTCCCGACCTTCCTGGGCGGGGTGACCACGGCCGCCGGCGACTTCGACGGCGACGGCATCCCCGACCTGGTGACCGGGGCGTGGGCCGGGGGCGGGCCGCACGTCCGCGTGGTGCGCGGGGCGGACGGGTCGGACCTGCGGAACCTGTTCGCGTACGACGAGGGGTGGCGGGGCGGGGTCAACGTGGCCGCCGGGGACGTGACCGGGGAAGGCACGCCCGACGTCGTCACCGGGGCCGGGCCGGGGGGCGGCCCGCACGTGAAAGTGTTCGACGGCAAGACCGGTGAAGTCGTGCGGGGCTTCTGGGCGTACGACGTCGCCTTCCGCGGCGGGGTGAGCGTGGCCTCGGCCGACCTGGACGGGGACGGGTTTGCCGAGATCGTCACCGGAGCCGGGCCGGGGGGCGGCCCGCACGTGCGGGTGTTCGACGGGCGGACGGGCGCGGTGGTGCGGGACTTCTGGGCGTACGACGTCGCCTTCCGTGGCGGTGTGGACGTGGCCGGCGGGGACGTGACCGGCGACGGCACGCCGGACGTCGTCACCGGGGCGGGGCCGGGGGGCGGGCCCCACCTGAAGGTGTTCGACGGGGCGACGTGGGGCGAGGCGCTGAGCGTGTTCGCGTACGACGCGGGGTTCCGCGGCGGGGTGCACGTGGCGGCGGCCGACGCGGACGCGGACGGGGTGGCGGAGGTGATCACGGGGGCGGGTGCCGGGGGCGGGCCGCACGTGCGGGTGTTCGCCCGCACCGGGGAGATCGTCCGCCAGTACATGGCGTTCGACCCGGACGCCCGCGGCGGGGTGTGGGTGGCCGCGGCGGACCTCAACGGGGACCGACGGGCCGAGGTCCTCGCCGGCGCGGGGGTCGGGCGGCCGGCCGACGTGCGGGTGTTCGACGTGGCGACCGGCTGGGCGGTCGGCGGGCTGACGGTGTACGGGGCGACCGGGCAGGAGCTGGGCGGGTACTGGGGGGTGGCGAGGACGCCCACCCCGGTGCTGAACGGCGGGCTGCTCACCGTCCCCGGCTCGGGCGGCGGGGCGGTGCCGGTGTCGGTGCGGGTGGCCCTGCGGGACACCGGATTCCGGAACGAGGGCGGGCTGTTCGCCGTGGACGACGCCGACGGGCGGGTGGGCGGCCTGCTCCCACCCGACCCGGGGTACGCGGCGGCGGCGTTGGCGGCCGGCCGCCGGCGGCCGCTCGACCCGTCCGGCCGGCTGACGTTCGCCGCGGCGGCGGGCGGCCGGTACGGGGTGTACCTGATCCAGAACGGCACGGCCGATGATTGGGCCGGGCGGAACCCGGCGAACGCCGCCGACGGTGGGCTGCTCGCCTTCCTGTCGCTCGGCCCGACCCCGGACGGGTTCCAACACTTCCGAACCATCCCCGGGTGGAACCGGTTCGGGTGGGAGGACCTGACCGGCGGCGGGGACGGCGACTTCAACGACCTGATCGCCGAGGTGCGGGCGGGGGACCGCGTGTTCGTGCCGCCGTCCCCGGTTCCGCCGATCTTCCCTCCGCCGCCCATTCTGCCGGTGTCGCCGACCACACCGCCCGTCCCGCCAGTTCCTCCAGTTCCTCCAGTTCCTCCAGTCCCGCCTCCCCCGCCGCCCGTTCCGCCGGTGCCGCCGGTTCCGCCGACCATACCGCCCGTCCCTCCCGTCCCGCCGACCACACCTCCGGTGCCCGTGATCCCACCGGTCGTCGCCTTCCCGTACGACCTGGGCGGGTGGGCGGTGGCCGAGCGGGGCGGGTCGGCCGGCGGGCGGGGGGGCGTGACGGTGGACGCCGCCGGGCGGGCGACGGTCGCCGAGGGGGACTCGTTCGTCACCACCCTCAGCAAGTCGTTCGTGGTGCCCGCGTCGCCGACGGCCGTCCAGTTCACCTATGCCGCCCCGCCGGCGTTCGACCGCACGGCCGCCGCGTTCGTGAACGACTCGTTCGAGGTGGCACTGCTCGACCCGGCGGGCCACCCGCTGGTCGGCCCGTACACGCGCGGCCGCGACTCGTTCCTCAACGCCACCGAGGGCACGGGGGCGGTGACGTCGGCGGGTGTGCAGGTGGCCGGCGGGGTGGTCACCGTCGACCTGTCGGCGGTGCCGGTGGGGACGGTGGCCACCCTGGTGTTCCGCCTCGTGAACAACGACGCCGACTCCGGGTCGGCGGTCACCCTCGCCTCCGCCGCCCTGCCGGTCGGCGGGGACGCGGCCGCACCGGTCAAGTTCTTCGTCGTCGACGACGGGACGGACCTCACCTACCGGTACGGCGAGGAGGGGCTGGGGGCCGGCACGTTCGGGCTGGCCGCCGGCGCGACCCCGAGCGGGGTGGCGAGCAACCCGGCCGGCGACCGCGTGTGGGTGGTGGACGCGGCGACCAAACAGGTGAGCGTGACCGGCCCGAGCGGGGCGGCGCTCGGGGCGTGGACGGCGACCGACGCGGTGAACCCGCAGGGGGTGACGGTCGACAACGGCACCCTGTGGCTGATCGACCGCGGGGCGGGGAGGGTGCTGCGGTACGCCGGCGGGGCGGCCCGCACCGGCGGCACGGCGATGGCCACCGACTCCTTCGGCCTGGCCACCGAGAACACGTCGCCGAGCGACCTGGTGACCGACGGCAGCACCGTCTGGGTGACGGACGACGCGGCGGCGAAAGTGTTCGTGTACGACGTGTCCGGCACACTGCTGGGCTCGTGGCAACTGGACGGCGACAACGCCGCGCCCAGCGGCATCACCCGCAACCCGGCCGGCGGGGCCGACCTGTGGGTGCTCGACCGGGCGAAGCGGGCGGTGTTCCAGTACGCCGACGGGACGAACCTGCGGGACGGTGCCCAGGCGGCGGACGGCACCTTCCGCCTCGACCCGGCCAACACCAGCCCGGAGGGCATCGCCGACCCGCCGCCCGGCCTGCAACTGACCGCCGCCGGGACGGCCCGCGGGTTTGCCGTCTCCACCTTCGCCAGCGGGTTCCCCAGCTTCCTCGGGGTGGGGCCGCTCGGCATCGCCTTCCCCGAGACCGGCGGCACGCTGGTGACCGACTTCCCGGGGAACGTGTGGCAGTTCCCCGGCACCGCCGACGGCATCACCACCGCCGGGGTGACCCCGGTCGGCCACTTCCCCGCGACCGCCTTCGGGCTGGCCAAGGCGAACGGCCGGGTGTACCTGGCCGAGCGGGGCGGGAACGGCCGCATCCTGCGGCTGAGCGACGACGGCCGGGTGGAGGCGGAGGTGGTCCGCGACCTGGGCGGCGAACTGGCCGGGCTGGTCGCCGCCCCACGCCCGGACGCGGCCGGGCACCAGCACCTGTACGCCGCCGCGTACGGGGCCGGGGTGGTGTGGGATGTCGACCCGGTGGCCGGGACGGCGCGGGTGCTGGTGGCCCGCCGGTTCGACGGCCTGTCCACCGACGGGGTGACGCTCTACGGCGGGGACAAGGACTCCAGCCGGGTGGTCGGCGTCGACATCGCCACGGGCGGCGTGGTGTTCGACTCCGGCCCGGTCCACGGGGGGGTGGACGGCACGGCCGTGGGGTACGGGGCACTGGCCGGCCGCCTGTACGCCAACACCAACGAGGCCGGGGTGTGGGAGATCGACCTGGCCACCGGCGTGCAGACGCAGATCGCCGGCGGGCCGACCGCCTCCCGCGGCGACTTCATCGCCGTCGCCCCGGACGGCAGCCTGCTGCTCACCCAGACCGGCGAGATCGACCGCCTCACCCCGCCGCCCGGGGGCGGGTTCGGGGCCTACCGCGTGTCCGTCGCCGCGTCCGCCGCCGCCCTTGCCGTGCCCGCCGGGTCGACCGTCCTGCTCACCGGTTCGGCCGTCTCGGTGCGGGACGCGGACGGGGCGGCCGAGCCGATCGCCGCCGTCACCGTCAACGGCACCCCGGTGGGCGCCCTCGACGCGGGCGGTGCCTTCTTCGCCGCCGTCCGGGTGCCGGCGGGGGTGACCACGTTCACCGTCGCCGCCCGGTCCGCCTCCGGCCGGACGGGGGAGGCGACCGTCACCCTGTCCGGCGAGACCGGCGGCGGGGTGGACGTCTCCCGGTTCGTCGACCTGACGGCCGCCTTCCGGGCGGAGTACGGCCGCACGTCGTACCGCCAGGGCGGGCGGGAGCTGTACGCCGACGTCGCGGTGCGGAACGCCGGGCAATACCCGGCCGGGGTGCCGCTGTACGTGGGGGTGAAGAACCTGTCCGACCCGGCGGTGCGGGTGCTCGACGCCGCCGGCACCCTGCCCGACGGCACCCCGTACTACGACTTCAGCGGCCTCGTCGCCGGCGGCGGGCCGCTCCAACCGGACGCCGCCACCGGGACGCTCGGCCTGCACTTCGCCAACCCCAACCGCGGGCGGTTCACCTACGACCTGGTGTTCCTCGGCGTGCCGAACCGCCCGCCGGCGTTCACCGGCCTCCCGGAGTTGGAGGCGACCGTCGGCCGCGAGTACGTGGACCCGCTCACCGCCGCCGACCCGGACGGCGACCCGCTCACCTTCACCCTGCAAAGCGGGCCGGCCGGGGTGGCCGTGAACCCGACCACCGGCGAGCTGACCTGGACGCCGACGGCGGATCAGGTGGGCACCTTCCCGGTGACGGTGCGGGTGAGCGACGGGCGGGGGGGCACGGCCGACCAGTCGTTCACCGTGCTGTCGGTGCTCGACCGCCCGAACCGCCCGCCGGTGTTCGTGAGCACGCCGGCGGTGGACGTGGAACTGGGGGCGGAGTACCGGTCCGCCGCCCTCGCCCGCGACCCGGACGGCGACCGCCTCACCTACTCGCTGAGCGAATTCCCCGCCGGCATGACCATCGACCCGGCGACGGGGGCGATCGCCTGGACGCCGGCCGGGTCGCAGGTGGGGCACGCGGACGTGACGGTGAGCGTGACCGACGGCCGCGGCGGCACCGCCACCCAGGCGTTCGAGGTGTGCGTGACTGCCACCGCCAACCGCCCGCCGGTGATCGTCGGCACACCGGTGACCGCGGTCGCAGCCGGCGACCCCGCCGGTTACGCCTACGTCGTCACGGCCGCCGACCCGGACGGCGGCCCGCTCGCCTACA
>JANNVG010000542.1:0-10322 GCA_031414395.1 Fimbriiglobus sp. | reverse complement strand
GTCGCCGGTGACGGTGGAGCAGGGCGTGACGGTGAGCGGTCAAGTGACGCCGAGCAACTCGTTGCGGTTCTCGAGGAACGAGTTCCTGCTCGGCGAGGGGTCGATCGTGAACGGGAACGTGTCCACCCGTGGGGTGGACTTCAACACGATCGGCGGGACGGTGAAGGGGAACGTGGGAGTGCGGGTGACCGACGCCACAACCAATTCCAACCTGGCCGTGACCGGGCAGGTGGGCATAAACGTCACCTACGATTCGGCGGCCATCCACTCCGCCACCATCGCCGGGACGGTGAACGGGAACGTGACCCTGCGAGGGACCGGCGGCTACTCCGCCCTGTACGTGACCGGGCAGGTGGGCAACGACGCCAACGTCGAGTCGTCGGGGACCGCCACGGCCACCATCTCCGGGACGGTGATGGACGACGTCACCGTGCGGGCGAACCAGGCGGCCATCACCATCGGCGGGACGGGGACGGTGGTCGACGACGCCCGCGTGTTCTCGACCGGCAGTTCCGCCGACTCGAACCTGACCGTGGCCGGGAAGGTGGGCGACGCCCAGGTCGAGTCGTCGGGGGCCGCCAAGGCGGTCATCGGCGGGACGGTGACGGGGGACGCCATCGTACGGGCGACCAAGGCCGACCTGACCGTCGCCGCCACGGGGACGGTGGGCGACGACGCCCGTGTGTTCGCGATCGGCGATTCCGATGATCCGAGCATCTACTCGGTGAACCTGAACGTGGCCGGGAAGGTGGGCGATGACGTTCAGGTCGAGTCGTCGGGTCGCGCCAACGCCACCATCGGCGGGACGGTGATGGGTGACGCCACCGTGCAGGCGAGCAACGCGGACACCGTGTCGAGGAGCGTTTCGGCCTTCCTGGACGTGACCGGGTTGGTGGGCCAGGACGTCCGCGTCAACGTGGTGGGGGGCGGGCCGGTCGGCACCACCATCGCCGGGGCGGTGAACTGGAGCGTCGCCGTGAACAGCACGAACAGCACGGGCGTCAGCCTCGATGTGACCGCGAGCGGGCGGGTGGGCAAGGACGTCACCCTCGACTCGACGACGGACAGCGGGAGGGTCAACGTCAACTTGGCCGGGAAGGTGAACAGGAACGTCGCCCTCCGGACGGTCGCCAACGTCACTGACGTGGACGTGTCCGGGCAGGTCGTCGGGGCGCTGAACATCACGGATGGGGATGGTGACCTGACCGTGACGATCAGCGACCCGGACCTGAAGGCGCAGGCGGTGATCAACCCCGGCGAGGGCGAATACACGCTGAACTAATGACGCGAACGGGGCGACCCGCCGGTGGTCGAGGACACCGGCGGGTCGGCCACCGCCCGTCTCCAGCGACAACCCCCACCTGGGTGTGAGAGTCGGCGGCGGGCGCGACACGGCGGCCTTCTCCACCGACGGGTGCGAACGCGGTGTTCGAAACGTTCGGCACCACCGGGACGAAGCCGTGAGTGCCGCCGGACGTGATCGACTTCTCCCACGCCCGGCTTCCCGCCCTTTGCAGGGTTCGCCGCGGTGTTGTGGTGATCAACTGTAGCGTCCAGAGTCGCAGTTTCCTGGCACGCCAGCGTGCCTCGGTCACCTCGCCCGATGTCGCAAACCTGAAATGCGCAACCTGCTCCGGGCCGCCCGACCGCGGTTGGATCGGCTGTAAATGGTGACGCAAGAGTCCCTCGACCAACCATCGGGTGACGCATGCGGTCTCACGCGATTGGCGGTGGGCGACCAACCGGGGAACGTTCGGCACGTCCACCCACACCTGTAGCACGGTTTCGAACACCTCCCGGCGGCAGAACCTCTCCCCGGCGGCCGGCCGGGACTACGCCTTCCGCACCCACCCCTCCAGACTGACCGTTCGAACCCGTTCACGAGTCAGCGCAGATGTGGGCCAGGCTCACCCCGCCGCCCCGCCGAACAGCCGCGGCCCCCCGGCGACTTTGTTGTCGTCCTCGGCTCGGTTCGCGGTCGCGTCGGCAATTGCCCGCGCTGCCATCACCAGCCTGATCGCGTCCTGCACCTGCCGGTTCGCGGCCGCCAACTGCCGCACCGCCGCGGCCCGCTTCTTCTCACCGGCCTGGAACAACTCACGTTCCGCGAACCGCTGGGCCAGCCAGGCCACCCCGGCCGCGTCCACAGCCGCCGTTACCAGCGGCGTCGGGTCCAGCCCGGCCAGCCCGGCTTTCCAGGCGGTCACCTCCCGAGGCAGCCACTACTCGGTCATCTTTTTTAGCCATCCCGGGGGGCGGCCATCACCCGACTGTAGAACGGCCGAACTCACCACACCCCGTCCCTCTCGTTGTGCACAGGGCGAGCGGCATGCGGCCGGAACGTCCTGTGGCACGCCCGGACGACGGCGGATCACCGTGAAGCCACTCTCGTTTCGGTGGACTGTGCAGGCCGCCGGGCGAATCGCCCGAAGCCAACCTGTAGATGAGTGGAACCGGCCGTCAGGCCGGATCGATACCGAGGTTGTTCGCCTGCCTCCGCACGAAGGCGTCGTACTTGGCCGGGTCGTACACCGCGGCTCGGCCACCGCGGGACCGTCCGGCGATGCCGTACACCCGGCCTTCGATCCGCCCGGTCCCGGTCGAGCTGTCCAGAACGCAGTAGCACCCCCGCAGACGAACACCGACTGATAGGTGATATTCTCCGCGTGCTCGCGGGAAGCGGGGGGCGTCATGTCCTGTGATCGCCGCCGGGACGGCGGTCACGTCGCCGCGCAGTTGCACGCGCCGGACCAGTGTCACCTCCCGCTCGCAGCAGTAGCACTTCATTGGCACCCCCAAGATGTCCCCGTGTTGACCACTCGGCCGGCGGGCCGGTTGCCGGAACACAGATGTCAAATCTTCACCGCGATGGACGCGGTAGAACGGGCCGCCAACTCAAACCGAGTCACGCCCCGCCTGTGCCGCTCGACACCGCACACGCCCGGCTCGAAGGCTTACCCTTCCGGGATCCGGCATCCCGGCTCACTCCACACGGCCGTTGACGTCTCGCTCGCCCGCGGGCGAAGGGTTGGTGGATGATACCCGTCCCGGACTGCGACCCACACGTCACCCCGTCCCGCCGAACAGCCGCGGTCCGCTGACGCTTGTCGCGGTGTCGACGGTGGCGCGTGTCACGGCGTCGTCGGCCGCGGCACGGGCGTCCATCACCAGCCGGATCGCCTGCTGCAACTGGCGGTTGGCGGCCGCCAGTTTCTCAAGGGCGGCCGGCCGCTTGTTCGGCGGGGCGGCGTGCAACACCCGCTGGGCGTAGCACCCCGCCAGCCAGGCCACCGCGGCGGCGGCGACCGCCGCCGCGACTACCGGCGTCGGGTCCGGGCCGGCCAGCCCGGCCTTCCACTCCGCCACCCGCCGCGAGACGCACTCGTTCACCGCCGCTTGACCGTCGGACAGCAGGTTCGCCCACCCGGTCGAGGTCGCCAGCTCGGCGTCCGCCCCCACCCGCCACACCTCGGGGTGACGGTCGAACAGCGCCCGCAACTCGGCCAGGGCGGTCGCGTCACCGCGGTTGGCGCGGTCGTTCAACCGGAGGACGTACTCCTCCAGGGGGACTCCCTCCGGAGTGCCCATCTTGGTCGTCGTGTCCATCGTCACCTCCTGACGGCGGCGAGTTGAATTCCCGGGTAGGTGCCGCCGCCACTGCCCCCGGTGTTGGTGTTCGAAGTTCAGCAGCCGCGCCGACCGCACCGCCTGACGGGCCCAACTGAGCGCCGCCCGCCCGGCCACGGCGAGAGCCGTCAGCAGTTGCCGGCGGGCGGCCGCTGCCGTCTGCCGCTTGCCCCGGCGGCGGGCGGCCTCGCGGTCGATCAGCTCGTGCAGGCGGCCGACGTCGCCGTAGCCGCGGTAGACCCGCCGCGGCTCCCCGTTGACCCGCTCGACGGAGTAGTAGTACCGCCGCCCGTTGCGTATCTCCCAGGGCATGTCGGCCCCTCCTCGATGACGAATGACTGGTATGCAATCGATGCCTGGCGTGTACGACGCAGGCCGTGGAGACCCCGCCGCCCGCTCCCGACCGCTGTCCGCAACCACGACCGGTCAACACCCGACACGGGCGGCCGCACGCGCCCGTCTCCAGAACCGTCGTCAACCCCGGTACACGCCCCTGGCCGACCGTGTGGCCCCAATCGCCCGCAGCCGGTCCACCGCCCGCACGTACTTGGCCGGGTCGCGGTCGAGCAGGTCGTCGAGCAGGTCGGTCCGCTCGAACCGCTCGGCCATCTCCAGGTCCAAGAACGGGTCGCGAGCCTCGTACTGCACCCGCGCCTCGACCAGCCGCGGCCCGCCCTGCCGAACCGCCTTCACCATCGGGTCGTCCGAGGCCACCGCCTCCGCCCGCAGCTCGCGGCTGAGCGGGTTGTTGCCGCGAACGTCGAAGGACAAGGCGGTGTAGGCGACCACCGCCGCCGGGGTGAGGCCGGTGCGAGCGGCCACTTCGTCCTCAGCCAAGCCGGTGAGCAGGTACGCCTGGAGCGCCCGCTTGCGGAGTCCGGCGTTCACGAACACGGCGGCCGCGTCCCGAATGTCGTCCACGTCCGGATCGTTGTTGTTGACCAAGTACCGGACGGCCCGGAGAGTGATGGCGTCATCGATGTACTTGCCGGCGTGCGGGTCGCCGTTCGCCAGCTCGATCGCCCGCCGCCACCGCCAGGCGGGGCCGGCATGCGGGTCATGGAGGGCGACGCGGTCATAACTCGTCTGGCTCATTGGTCACCTCGTGGTGGAATGGGCTCGAGCGGGTCGAACGGCATGGGGCGGCCGGCGGTCAGCCGGTCCACCTCACTGACCGGGATGTACAACCGGGACTGGGACTTCACCCCGCGTTTCACCGCCGCCACCCGGCCTTCGCGGACCATCCGCCGGACGGTACCGACGCTCACCCCCAACTTGGCGGCGAAGGCGGACGAGGACACGTACGCCGGGCGGGCGGCCAGCAGTGCGGTGGCCGCGGCGGCGAGCAACCGGAGGGTGGCGTCCCACTCCCGCCGCCCGGCCCCGGCGTGCGGCGGCGGGTCGGCCGGGGGCCAGTTCAAGGACAGCAGCGGGTCGTAGTCCAGGCTGTCCGGATCGGCCCACGACGGCATGACCGCCGAGGCCGACACCGGGGCGGTGTGATCCATGAGGCACCTCAGTCTGTGGAAGCACGGGACCGTCGGCCGCAGGGCCGGACGGCTCGCGCCACCTCGACACCATGTCGGATGTCAACGACAACGGCCGCCCGGTCGGTGTCGTCACGCTCACTGAGGATCAACACCAAGGCGTCCGGGCGGGGCGAGTGATCGGCCGGTTCACCCACCCCCGCTCGCCGGAGTCTCATCGTGCGAACGCATCCAGACTGTCGTTACGGGGGGCGGAGTGTGGGCCGCGCCGGCATGGTGCGGCACCCGGAAGGATGTCGGGGTCGGTGAGTTCGGGAACGGGCCACTGCTGCGTACGAAGAACGCGCTCGACATTGGTGTGCGCTCGGGGGGGCCGCAGAGCGGCCCGGAAGCGCGGTGGACCGGCCGGACGGCCGGTGAGAGTTCGTCGTGAACGATGAGGAATACACGGGGGACCCCTCGGACCCAATCCCGGTCGTCCCGTCCGGTGTAACCCGGTTGGTGACGTCCTGGATCGTGTCGTCGGTGGTCTCGTCCCTCCTCGCGTGGTCGACAGTCGGTATGACGGCAGTGGCGTGTGCCGTCGTTCCGGGTGTCATAGCGGGGTTGGTGGGCAACTCGGTCGTCATCCTGGCCCGGGCTTCGGCTACCGTTTTCTCCCACCTGACCACTGCCGTCTGCATGGTGCCGACGATCTGGTCGCGGGTGAGGGCGTTGTGGTGTCCGGTATGTCGGAGCAGGTTGTACAGCCGGTTGGCCGTCTCCTCGTCCTTCCTGGGGTTCATGCCGAAGCAGGGTCCGTGGGCCTGGGTCCACCCCTTCACCAGTTGCCTGGCGGCGGCGGTGGGGTTGGCCTCGCGATGTGCCATCCTCAGTTTGGTCCGCAGGTCCTGGGACTGGTCGTCCTCGTTCCCACGGGTTCCCCATTTCTTGTCGGGAATGTCGAACGTGAGCCGGGTGCCGTCGGAGGTCAGCCGCAAGCCCAGGAGGTCCAGGTGTTCGCCGGCCGCTAGGGCGCGGGGAACTCCCGGGTCTCCCTTGAGTTCGAGGCTGACGTCTCTGAGGAGCGTCCGGATCCGATCGAGGAGTTCCCTCCCTTCTTGCTCGGTGCGAGTTGTGATGATGATGTTGTCCGCATATCGCAGGAACAGCACCGGTGTGTGACCGCCGCGGGCGGCGGGCATCAGTTCGTCGAGCGCGTAGTGCAGCAGTGCGTTGAGTGACAGCGGCGACGAGGCGCCGCCCTGGGCAATTCCCACCTCCCGTTGTTCTTGGCCTTTGAGATAGATTTCCGCAAGAGCGATCAGGGCGGGGTCGGTGCCCAGTCGGCGGAGGGCGGCCACCGCGGCCGCCACCGGAGCGTGGTCGAACGCCCGCCGGATGTCGTCGGCGGTCAGCATCCACTGGCCGTGGGTCTCGGCCCACACCTTCAGCGTGGCCAGCATCCCGAACCGGTCTCGTCCAGGCCTGAAGCCGTGGGAGCTCTCCAGGAAGATCCCCTCGGCGGCCGGCATGAGGGCATCGGCCAGCGCCTTCTCCACCACCCGGTCGACGATGACGGCCAGTTTCAGGGTGCGGGTGCCGCCGCCGGCTTTGGCGATCTTGACTTCACGGAGCGGTTGCGGGCGGTAGGTGCCGGCCAGGATGGCAACCCGTACCTGGCGAAAGAGTTCGAACCACTCGCCCTTGCTCAGGTCGTGATACCGCACCCCATCGACGCCCGGCGCCTGACCGTTGTTGGCCGCCATCTTCAACAGCACAGCCCACAGGTGGCCCGGTTCGAGCACGGCCGCCAGCACCGGCCGGACGGCCCGGCGTTCGGCACGAGACCGCCCACCCCGGCGGGACCGGGTGGCGCGGCGGCAGTCGTACTGGTTCCAGCCGGATAACACAGACTTCCGCTCCAACAAAGATAATTAGGGGTCGACCCCAAACTCTCTGACCATTTATTGGCCTGATATCGCTTACAGGTTTGTTCTTCGTTTATCAGAGGGTTCGGCGACCAGGCCGCCGGCGATGAACCCATCTCTCCCAATCGGCAAATCCGCCCAGATACGCCGCCAGCGACACCCACCCCTCCGACCGGTACGCCCGCTCCCGGCTCATGTCGTCCGGGTAGGTGGCGTCGACCACCAGCAGCGGGGTGCGGCTCGCCTGCCCCTCGGTCAGCTGGCTGTCGGCGAAGGGGGGCAAGGTCGCCCGGCCGTCGGCCCGCACGAGCACGCCGACTTCGACCCCGGCGGCGAGTTCGGCCGGCGTGACCACCCGCACCTTGTCGCGGTCGGCCGGCCGCAACTCACGCTCCAAGTCACGCCGGTGCCGCCCGTCGTCCGCCAGCACCACCACCGGGCCGGGGACGCCGGCGGCCTGTTGGACCACGGCGAAGCGGCCGGGCGAGTTACCAGACCTGCCGCCGGCCAGTTCGCTTGCCAGTTGCATCACGAGCCGCTCGTACCCGCGGCCTTTCGGTTGCGTGATCGCCTGGGGGGCGAACACCACCTCACGCCGCACCTGGCCGTGGGCGGGGATGACCAGTTCGGCCGGGCCGAAGAAACACACGAGGCGGTCCCGCTCCAGCGGCGACACCGCCCGGTTGGAATCGACCAGCCCGAGCCAGTGGGCGTCCACCCACGCCTCCTCGGCCCGCGGGTCCACCCCGCCCGACCCGCAGAAGTGGACCGCGTCGAGGGCGATGACGACCGAGCACCCGGTGGCCCGGGCCGACGACGACGTCAGGCCGGCGGACGTGCCGACCGCCACCCGCGGCGGTCTGGTCTCATGGCCGTGCGTGGCCGCGTAGAACCCGCGGGCGTCCACCTTCAGGGCGACGAGTGCCGCGGTCAGGTGGCCGACGTCCCGCCGCCGCGAGCAGACGACGGCGAGCCGCACCGCGGGCAGTGCCCGCACCAGGGTCTTGATGAGTCCGGGGATGCTCACCCCACGGCGATGGTGGACGACAAGCCGGTGGTGGGTGTGCAGGTGTGCGGGCACAAGCGGGTCGGGCAGGTCGGGCGGGAAGGTGGGGGCGGGCTCGGTCGGGTCCGGATCCGGAGTGCCACCGAGGGCGACCCGGGCCTGCGCGACCAGCGGCCCCAGCCCCCACGGCAGTTCGTCATGGTCGCCGTGCGAGACGACCAGCGGCACGATCCGCCGCCGCAACTCGCCCGTCCGCACTTCCCGGTCGTGCTCGACGCTCACCAGGTGCTTGCGGACGTCGGCCCGCAGGCGTGAGACGGAGACGGTGTGACGGCCCGGCTGGTACGGCGTGGACATCTGGAAGTCGGCGGCCTGGTCGAGGCGGTAGTCGGCGAGCAGGACCTGTCGTCGGCGCCGCGCGGCCGCGTCGAGCAGGGGCTTGTACTCGGGGGTCATGGTGCCCTCCTCAGTGGTGTGGTGTGACTTTCGCTCAGGCGCCCAACTTCTTCAGTGCCTCGGCGGCGGCGTCGGCGGCCCTCCGGCGGGCCGACGGGGTGCGGACCAACGGGGCGGCGGTGGGCTCGGCCGGGGTGGAGAGTGCCCCCACGAACCGCTCGACCGCCTGCCTGGTGGTGAACACGCGGGAGCCGGCACGGAGTGATTCCAGTTTCATCACACCGGCGGGTGTACGGACGCCCTGCATCGTCCAGCGGTAGATGGTGCTCGGGTTCACGCGGTCCGCGCCACGCGAGCCGGGGAACAACTTTCCGGCGGCGGCCAGCGAGATGATGTCCTCGGTCAGCAGGTCGGCAGTGGTCATGACGCCCTCGGATGCACGGGGTCGGGAGTGACACCGGCCATCAGACCGCACGCACGCCCTCGTGTCACGGGGCGGGCTCGGGGCGTCTCGGGGCGGCCGGGAAGTGGTGGGTGGGAGAGAGACGAGTTGTGGTCAAAACCGTGTGGGCTGTGGGGCAGTGCCCGGTCTGGCTCGCCGGCACGCCGGTCGAATGCAAGACGCGTTTTGCCCCCGACGATGCAATCCCCGTTTCGTGTCGAGGGCGGGACGTTCGCGGGCGAACTCCGCCGTCTCCCTCGGCCGGTCTCTTCATCGGTGTGCTCTACGCTTTCCGATTGCTGCCTCGTGCCTTCTTGGGCACCGGCGCCCAGCACACTTCCGTCCCACCACGCTCCGAGCGGAATGTGATGTGCGTCAACCCGTCTCGCAGCCGCCTCAGCGTCTCGTGGACGTCAGGAGCTCCCCACCCTTTGGGCGACCGGATTCTGGTTGGCCACCCGTCAGCCTCAAACTTGTCCAGCAGCGTGCGGATCTTCTCCGCCACGGCGTTGATCCGCCGGGCCACCCATCGACCGTACTTCAACACCCCGGCGTCCTTGTCCCAATAAGGCACTACCGCCGGCGGGCGGGGCTTTGGCTTGGGGAATTGGTCGAGCAGCGGGAGCAGTTGCGGCAACACGTCCCAGTCGATTACCCTCATCCAGTCCGCCGGCCGCTCGGCTCGTCGAGTGGCCGCCGACAAGGCGGCGACCGGGTTGTCATTCGCCACGTCGCCGGACAGCAGCCCGTGCACGGCCGAGGTCAGCTCCCTGGCCACTGCCGGACCGGGTACGAGGGTGGCGCTGGTGTGCCACACGTCGGGCAGGAACCCGATCGCCTGGAGCCGGCGGGCGTTCGTCGCGGCGTGCCCGAGTAGGGTCTGAGTGGACCGGTCGGTGCCAGAGAGTTCCGCCCCGTTCGGCGGGAACCAGGCGTTCACCTGGTCGGCCGGGAGGAACCGGGGTTCGGCCCGCCACCGGGCCTGAATCAAGCATTTGACCAACCCGCGGACGAGGAGCCGGGCGTCGGCCGGCTCCCACAGGCAGTCCTTCCACTCGCCATCCTCGACCATGGCCGTCACCTCGGGGACTAAACTGTCAGGCTACCCGGTCGAGCTGATTCGCGCCAGTCCGACTGGGCGCTTGGAGCGAGACGGGTAACGAGGTGGCAACGGGTGGTGGACGGGCGAATCAACTCCCCGGAGAGTGAGGGAGCCGTGTCAACGCTGCGCGCCTGCGTGCGCGCTGAGAACTCTCGCGGGCGCGCGGCGATGACACGGCGGCTGGTCAACTTCTCCGAGGCTCCTCTCATGCGTCTGCGTCGTCTTCTCTGGGCCGCCCCCGTCGTCGGGGCGGCCGGCGTCGGGCTGATCGCCAACACCCTGGTGCCGACGGCCGACGCCGCCGCCAAAGCCGACGGGGATCCGAAACAGTCCGTGAGCCTGCCCATCAAAC
>JANNVG010000541.1:0-6463 GCA_031414395.1 Fimbriiglobus sp. | reverse complement strand
CCCACCCAGGCGGCTCACGCCGCCGGTTCACCACATCCCCACCCAGGCGGCTCACGCCGCCGGTTCACCGGATAACATACCCCAACTGCCACCCGCCCCCAACCGCGTTCCGGGTCTCTCCCCATGCGTCCGCTCCTGGCTCTGCTCGCGTTCGCCTCCGTGGCGACCGCCCAACCCGTTCCCACCCAGGACGCCGCGGCGAAGATGAAGCTGCCGCCCGGCTTCAAGGTGCAACTGTTCGCCGGCGAGCCCGACGTGGTGCAGCCCATCGCCTTCACCTTCGACGACCGCGGGCGGATGTGGGTGGTCGAGTGCCTGATGTACCCGAAGTGGAGCCAAGACGGCAAAGGCGGCAAGGACCGCGTGGTGATCCTGGAAGACACCGACGGCGACGGCAAGCACGACAAGAAGACGGTGGTGCTCGACGACGGCGTGAACCTGTCGGGCATCGAACTCGGCTTCGGCGGGGTGTACCTGTGCAGTTCGCCGAACCTCATCTTCATTCCGATCAAAGACGACAAGGCCGGCAAGCCCGAAGTGCTGCTCGACGGGTGGAACATCAAGGAGGCCAAGCACAACATCTTCAACTCGCTCGTCTGGGGGCCGGACGGCTGGCTGTACGGGTGCAACGGCATCCAGACCAAATCGAAGGTGGGCAAGCCCGGCACGCCGGACAAGGACCGCGTGCTGTTCGACTGCGGGGTGTGGCGGTTCCACCCCACGCGCAAGGTGTTTGAGGTGGTGGCCACCGGCACCACCAACCCGTTCGGCCTCGACTTCGACGAACACGGCGAGATGTTCATCACCAACTGCGTGATCGACCACCTGTTCCACGTCGTGCCCGGCGGGCGGTACACCCGCATGTACGGCCAGGACTACAACCCGCACACCTACGGGTACATGGGCAGCGCGGTGGACTACAAGCACTGGGGCGGCGGGCACTGGACGGAGAGCCGGGCCGACCAGAAGAGCGGGGCGGTGAAGAAGGAGCACGACGACGCCGGCGGCGGGCACGCGCACAGCGGGGCGGCCATCTACCTGGGCGACAACTTCCCGAAGGAGTACCGCAACACGCTGTTCACCGCGAACATCCACGGCAACCGCCTGAACAACGACGGCCTGGAACGCACCAAGACCGGCATGAAGGGCGTCCGCCGGCCCGACTTCCTGTTCGCCAACGACCCGTGGTTCCGCGGCATCTGCGTGAAGCAGGGGCCGGCCGGCGAGCTGTTCGTCTCGGACTGGTGCGACACCGGCGAGTGCCACAACTACGACGTGGCGGACACGACGAACGGCCGCATCTACCGAGTGACCTACGGCGATCTCAAGCCGTTCAAGGGCGACGTGAGCAAGTTCACCGACGAGGAGTTGGTGAAAGCGGTGACGAGCCAGAACGAGTGGCTCAGCCGGAAGGCGAGGAGGGTATTGCAGGAGCGGGCGGCGAGCGGCGATATGAAGGCAGTGATTGAGAAGCTCGAAAAGGAATGGTCGGGGTCAGTGGCGAAGAAGTTGCGGGTCCTCTGGGCGCTGAATGGGCTGGTAGACAGATCCTTCTTGTTGAAGCACCTCTCAACGTCGCCCGCTGCCGACGAAACACTGCTTTTCGACTGGTTGACGCGGCTGTACGGCGACTGCCTCACTCTCGCCAAAGACTCACTCAAGGAAACTGACCACGGATCGGTATTCATGCGGACTCAGGAGGGGTATGCAGCGACCGAGAAAACCATCGCCAATCAACTCCGCAGGTATGCGGTACAGACGAAGCACCTCCAAGGTTCTGAATTGGACAACCGAGCAGGGAAACTCGATGGGGTGCCTGAACGGCTATTTTCTATCGCTGCTTCTGACCCGGATACGACGCTCATGCTCTGGTACGCAGTCGATGCGTGCGAGATGGATATGCCGCGGCTCATCAAGGCGAAAGCGAAGCAACCTCTGCTCTACGATTTCCTTTCCCGCAAGCTGGTCGCCGTGAGTGACAAGCCGTTGTCAGCAGCCGATGCGGTGTTGAAAGAACTCCCCGACATGCCGTCGGACGACTGCCGCACGGCGGCCGTTCGCGGACTGGCCGAGTCGCTCCGCGGGGTGAAGACTGCCCCTTCAACGGTGTGGCAGGCGACCTACGCCCACTACCTCGACACCAAGTCGGCCGACCTGCGGAAGCAACTCGACGAACTCGGTCTGATGCTCGGCGACGAGACGGTGGTGGCGTTCCTGAAGGAGCGCGTCACCGACGCCAGGCGACCGACCTACGACCGCACCCGTGCCGTCGCCCTGCTCGCCGGTCGCAAGACGGCCGGGTTCGATGCCGAATTGCGGAAGTTGCTCGCCGACCCCGCGTTGCGTGCCGCCGCGATTCGCGGGCTGGCGAACTACGCCGACGACAAGACGCCGGCCGTGCTGCTGGAGATGTACCCCAAGCTCACTGGTGACGAGAAGGCCGACGCCGTGCAAACGCTGTCGTCGCGGGCTGCTTACGCTTCCGTGCTGCTCGACGCCGTCGAGAAGGGCAGCGTGCCGAAGGGGGACATCACCGCCTTCACCGCCCGTCAGATCGCCAACTTGAAAGACAAGGCCGTCGTGGAGAAGCTCACCAAAGTGTGGGGCGAGGTGAAGACCGGCACCGCGAACGCGAAGGCCAAGATCGCCGAGTACAAGAACAAGCTGACCGCCGCCGCCATCGCCACGGGTGACAGCGCGAAGGGCAAGGTGCTGTTCACGAAGACGTGCGGGACGTGCCACAAGATGTTCGGCGAGGGGCAGGCGGTCGGCCCGGAACTGACCGGCAGTCAACGGGCGAACCTGGATTACCTGCTGGAAAACGTGGTCGATCCGAACGCAGTGTTGGCGGGCGACTACAAGATGACGCAGTTCTACATGAAGGACGGCCGGCAACTGAGCGGGCTGGTGAAGGGCGAGACCGGCCAGACCGTGACCGTGCGAACCGTCAACGAGGAGGTGGTGCTGAGCAAGAAGGACATCGACGAGCGGAAGGGGACGAACAACTCGGTGATGCCCGAAGGCCTGTTCGACGCCCTCAAACCGGACGAACTCCGCGACCTGTTGAAGTACCTCATGAGCAAAGACGGGAAGTGACCATTCACCCCACGAGAGCGGCGCGATGGCGACCGTCAACATCAGCATTGAAGAAGCCGAAGACGACCTGCTGCCGGAGGTGTGCGCGCTCACCGGCCGGCCAACCGAACACACCGTTCGGGTACGGTTCAGCACCGTCCCGTGGTGGACGCACTTCTTTTTCTTCCTCGGCATCTGGTACCTGATCGAGATCCTCGTTCACCGTGATTTCGCCGTGGTGAATGTGCCCGTCGTCCGCGAACACCGCTGGCACTGGCTCTGGCGGCGACTGGTGTGGGTGGGGCTGCTGGTGCTGGCCTTCGGCACATTTGTCGCCGGCATGGTGGTGGGGTTGACCGCACCCGCCAGCCGCGGGCCGATCTGGCAGGACGTCATCCTGCTCGTCATCGCCGCCGTGTTGCTGCTCGCCACGGCCGTCGTCAAAGAGACCCTCCGCCGGTCGGGCATTCACATGGTGAGCCTCAGCCCGAACGGGGTGACACTGGCCAACCTGCACCCCCAGTTCGTGGATGAGTTGCACGCGGACCGTCGGCAGGACGAATTGGCGGCTCTGCGGGAGGAAGAGCGGGAGTTGGAGGAGGATCAGGCCCGCCGCGAGCAGCGGCGGGCGAAGCAGGCTGCAAAGGCCCCCCCGCCATCGCCCCCGCCGCCGGGGGTGGTGCGGGCCACGCGGGTGTATCCGCCGCCCGCCCGCCGCGTGCCCGACCCGCCGCCACCGCCACCGAAGCCGAAGGACGACCAGGAACCGTGGTGGTGAACCACCCCACTCGGAGATGAATCATGGCCACCATCACCCTCACCCGCCGGGAGGCCGAGCGGGGCGACCTGCCGCCCGTGTGCGCCCTCACCGGCGAGCCGACCGGCGACGTGAAGGAGCGCGCGTTCGTCTGGCAGCCGCCGTGGGTGTACGCCCTCATCCCCCTCGCCCTGTTGCCCTGCCTGATCGTCTCGCTGATCATCCGCAAGACGATGACCCTGCGGCTGCCGCTCGTCCGGCGGAAGCACTTCCACTGGGGGTGGCGGATGATGCTCGCCGCGGTCGGCATCGTGGCAAGCGCGGGGGCGTTCATCGTCGGCGGGGCGCTCGTGTCCGACTACGAGCGGGGCACCCTGGGCGGCTGGCTGATGATCGGCGGGCTGGTCGGGTTCGTGCTGTCGCTCGTGCTGCTGGCGGTCCTCGCCGTGACCGGCATCCACCCGAAGCGGATCACCGACCGCGAGATTGTGCTGGCCGGTGTTCACGACAACTTCGTGGCGGCGGTAGAGGAAGACCGTGAACGGGACGAAGCGGACTACCAGCGGGAGAAGGCGCAGATGCGGGAGGAGCGGGACCGCCGCGACCGCGAGCGGGAGGAGTCGGACGAGCGGCGACCGGTGCCGCGGGCGCGCAGGGCCTCCCCGCCGGGGGGCCCGGAGGAGAGCACGGGCGCCTCACACGGCGGATGACCTACCGGCGTGCCACGGGGACGGTTCCGGCCGGAGCCATCGGAGCCATCGGAGCCGCCGGCATGACGGGGGCGACCGGGGCAACGGTCTGGGTGGCCACCGGCACGACGGGGGCATTCTGCTGTACGGCGACTTCGGCCGCCACGGCTTCGGGCGGGGGCAGTTCGGCCCGGCGGGCGGCCTGACCGATGCGGCCGAGTGACAGCCCGATGACCAGCAGCGTCAGCCCGATCAGGAACAGGGTGGTGAGGAAGAAGTAGGTGACGCGGTTCTCCTCGAACGGCCGCGAGTTGTCCACCATGAAGAAGTACCAGCACACCACGACGATGTCGAGGATGGCCCCGATGGTGATGTACGCGAGCGAGGCGCGGGGGCCGAATGCCGGGTGACTGAGGAGTGGCATGGGGATGCTCCGGAGGGACAGGGGCAAGCGCGCCCGTTCCCGTTGTACTCAGCACCCGCCGTGCCACTCGCGGAGCGAATGGACCACTACTTCTTCATCGGCTTCGGGGTGAGTCGCTGAACGGTAGGGCGGGCGGGGTTGCGTCCGGCAACCGACCCCCGCCGTCAGTGACTCGCGGCGGGGGTCGCCGGGCTGCGCCCGTCTCGCCCGCCCTACCGTTCCGGTGCAATGACCTACCTACTTCTTCATCGGCATCGGCAGTTCCACCTTCTTGATGCCTTGCAGGTGGTCGAGCACCTCCTTCGCCTTCTCCCCGCCCATGTTCGCGTGCCAGTGCAGGCCGAACCCGTGCGGCCCCTTGGCGTCGATCAGCTTCGGCTGAAGGGTGAGCAGTGCCTTCACCACCTCCAGTTGGCCGAGCATGGCGGCGGCGAACAGGTCCACCCGCGCCCCCTGCTCGATCAGGTACTCGGCGATGTCGCGGCGGCCGACGTGCGACGCCCCGCCGAGCGCCGTCTCCCAATCGCCCCCGCCCCAGTCCACCGCCGCGTTCAGCAGGGCCGGCTCCTTCGCCAGCAGCTTCTTCACCATGTCCAGGTCGCTGTGCCCGTAGATGACGAAGTCTTGCACGAGCAGACGGTTCACCTGCGGCTTCTTCCAGCCGGGGGCGAACTTGGGCGCGTCGTAGTCGCGGGTGAATTCGGCCTCCACCGGGGCGGCCGGCTTGGGCGGGTCTTTCGGCGGGTCGGCGGCGATGGCAGTACCTCCGGCGACGGCCCCGACGGCCAGGGCGAAGTCGCGGCGGGTGATGGGATCGGACATGTCGGCCTCCGGGTGGGAAGGGACATTCTATTCGGCCGACGGGGCGAGTTCGGCACCCGGATTGCGTGAGTGTTCAGCCCCCGGCCGGGCGGCGTGCCCGGCGGAACTGTTCGACCCGTTCAGGAGACCACCGTGAAAGTCACTCTGCTGCGAGCCGCCGTGCTCGCCCTCGCCGTCACCCCGGCGTTCGCCCAACAGCCGGTGCCCCAGCCGCAACCGGGCCTGGTGCGTCCGGTCGAGAAGGAAGTGTCCGCCCCCACCTTCCGCGCGAAAGAGGTGCTGGGCACCAAGGTGAGCATCGCCGGCGGGACGGAGGTCGGCACCGTCGATGACCTGGTGTTCGACGACGCCGGCAACCTGGAGTACCTGGTGGTGGAGAACGGCGGCAAGCTGTTCACCGTGCCGTTCGAGGCCGCCAAGTTCGACCTGACCAAGAAGGCGGCGGTGCTGAGCATCACCCAGGACGTGTACAAGACGATCCCGACGTACACCGTCACCACGTACCCCAGCTACTACACCCCGACGTACCGCACCGACGTGTACAAGGTGTACGGTCTGACCCCGCGGGACCTGCGGAAGCTCGACCGCCGGCGGTAATTGTTCCCGTAGGGCGGGTCGAGCGGCCGGCGAATGCAGCCGCCGAGCGAACAAGTCGATCCGTCGTACAGACCAAGCCACCGGCCGCGACGCCCCGCC
>JANNVG010000540.1:0-1682 GCA_031414395.1 Fimbriiglobus sp. | reverse complement strand
GCCACGGATGGCACGGATGAAGAGGATCGGACAGAGAATTGATGTGTTCTGATCCTCTTCATCCGTGTCATCCGTGGCCCTCTCGGAATTGATCCCTCCGTCGACAGGTGCCTGATGTTCTCTCGCCGACACTTCCTCGCGTCCGGTCTCGGTGGTATCGCACTCGCCTCGCTGTTGCACCGCGACGGCGTGCGGGCGAACGACCCCGACGACAAAGACTGGGCCGCCCCCGACGGCCAGCCGCACTTCGCCCCCAAGATCAAGCGGGTGATCTGGCTGTTCATGGTCGGCGGCACGTCGCACATGGAGGCGTTCGACCCGAAGTCGGAGTTGACCAAGTTCGACGGCAAGACCATCGCCGAATCGCCGTTCAAGACCGTACTCGACTCGCCGCACCTGAAGAAGAACCTCCGCGAGTTCGTGCCCGGATTGCACAAGGTGCAGCCGAAGTTGATGAAGATGCAGACCGGCTTCAAGAAGTACGGCAAGAGTGGCCTGGAGGTGAGCGACTGGTGGCCGCACGTCGGCGGCATGGCCGACGAGTTGGCGGTGGTGCGCTCGATGTGGACGACCGACAACGACCACGGCGCGCAGTTGCAGTTCCACACCGGCCGGCACGCGCTCGAAGGCCCCTTCCCCACCATCGGCTCGTGGATTCGCTACGGGCTGGGATCGCTGAACGACTCGCTGCCGAGCTTCGTGGTGCTGGGCACCCCGCTGGCCGACTGCTGCGGCGGGCAGGCCGGGCACGGCAGCAACTACCTCGGGCCGGAGTTCGCCGGCGTGCCGCTGAAGGTGGACCCGAAGAACCCGCTGCCGTTCCTGCCGGGGAAGGACCAGAGCGCGGAGAAGCAGCGGGCGCAGTTCGACCTGATCGGGCAGTTGAACACCCTCGCCGCCGAGCGGACGCCCGACGACCCGAACATCCGCGCGAAGCTGAAGAGCTACGAGCTGGCGTTCAAGATGCAGACGGCCGTGCCCGAGGTGATGAAGCTGGACAGCGAACCCGAGGAGGTGCAGAAGCTGTACGGGCTGAACGAGCCGGACACGAAGGAGTTCGGCAAGCTGTGCCTGGCCGCCCGACGGATGGCCGAGAAGGGCGTGCGGTTCATCCAGATCTTCCACGGCAGCAACGGCGGGGCCGGGGCGTGGGACGCGCACTCGGATTTGCTCAAGAGCCATCCCGGCTTGTGCAAGCAGGTGGACAAGCCGATTGCCGGGTTGCTCGCCGACCTGAAGCGCACGGGGATGCTGAACGACACGCTGGTGGTGTGGGGGTCGGAGTTCGGCCGCACGCCGGGGGCGGAGGGGAGCGGCGGGCGGGACCACCACCCCTATGGCTTTAGCGTGTGGCTGGCCGGCGGCGGGGTGAAGAAGGGCGTCGTTCACGGGGCGACGGACGAGTTGGGGTTTCACGCGGTCGAAGACCGGCACTACGTGACCGACCTGCACGCGACGGTGCTCCACTTGCTCGGACTCGACGCGAAGAAGCTGGCGCTGCCGGGGCGGAAGCGGCTGGAGGTGGACTTCGGCAAGCCGATGAATGCGATCTTGGGGTGAAACCTGATCTGGCGAACCCGGCCCGCAAGGGCCCTGGGTGCGAACCACCGCGGCCGTTCGCACCCACGGCCCGTGCGGGCCGGGTTCGCCAGAAATAACCGCAACAGCCCCCGCACCGCCCC
>JANNVG010000539.1:0-5183 GCA_031414395.1 Fimbriiglobus sp. | reverse complement strand
GAGTCCGAACCTCCCCCCCCTTCTTCCCAGGAAGGGGGGGGCCGGGGGGGGGTAGGTTTCCTGTCAAGCCCTGCAACACCCGCAACCGCTCGCCCGTCTCGGCGCTCACCTTGCCGGGCTTGTCCGGCGGGGGCCACGTCTCGAACGCGGGGAAGACGGTCGGGCGGGTGCCGCTGAAGCTGGCCAGGTCTTCCCGCCACGGCCCCACGTCGGTCAGGTGCGGCACCACAATCAGAATGGGGGCGGTGCGGCCGTCGGCGAGGGCGGCGGTGGCGGCGGCGGCACTCGACCCCCACGCGCCGTCGATGCTCGCCGCCTCACGGCGGTCGAGTGCGGCCGCCACCTCGGCCCAACCGTCAGACCCGGCGACGGCCGACCGAACGGACTGGAGCGAGAGTTCACGTTCGGGCGGTTGGGCGGGCATCAAGGCTCACCGGAGGTCCGTTACAGTCAGAAAGTCGCAAAAAATCATCATAACCGCACATTCGCGTCCGGCCCAAAATGGGCACCGAATGCCATCCCACTTTGCCGGAGTAAACCCTTACTCACAATCGGTTTAACCGCTTCAAGCCGACGACTTTCGCTGACCCAACCTCGGCCACTTTGCGGTTTGGGTAAAGCGCGAAAGTGGCTCAATTTAGACAGCCCGGTTGCCGATGTCCGGCTATGCTGGCATAATCAGCGACTCCTGACGACCACGCCGATTGGGCGGTTTCAGGGCAAGCTGAAGCCGTTGTTGCGTTCCTCTTTCGCGCTAACGCAGAAAGGAGACCCCGCCCACCGTTAGTCTTGTCCAGGTTTCCATTACACACCCCGAGGACTCACCCGATGGCCCGCGTCGTCGCCCGATTGCTGTCTCGCTTCTCGTTGCTCCGCTACTTCCGCAAGAAGAAGAAGCCGATCCGGAAGGCCGAGCAGCCGAAGCCGAAGCCGACGCCGCCCCCGGTGAACGCCCCGAAAGCGCCCGCCGCCATCATCCGCCCACCTTCGTCGCTCATCGGCCACGACCTGCTCCGCAGCTTCGGCGCCGGCACCAACAAGACGTTCGCCCTGCAAGGCGTGTCGGTGGAACTGCGGCCGAACGAGATGAACCTGCTCATGGGGCCGAGCGGGAGCGGCAAGACCACCCTGCTGGCGGTGCTGTCGGCCCTGCTGCGGCCGTGCGACGGGCGGGTGTCGGCCCTCGGGCAGGAGATCTGGCGGATGAGCGAGCAGGAGCTCGAGCGGTTCCGCCTGAAGCACTGTAGCTATGTGTTCCAGGGGTACAACCTGTTCCCGGCGTTAACCGCCCGCGAGCAACTGGAAATCGTGCTGCGGTGGGGCGAGGGGGTGAGCTACCGCGAGGCCCGCAAGCGGAGCGAGACGGTGCTGTCGCAACTCGGCCTGGGCAAGAAGCTGAACCTGCGGCCGGCGCAGATGAGCGGGGGGGAGAAGCAGCGGGTGGCCATCGGCCGGGCGCTGGTTAAGAACCCGAGCTTCCTGTTCGCCGACGAGCCGACGAGTGCCCTGGACTGGGAGAACGGTCAGCAGGTGATCGAACTGCTGCACGGGGTGGCCCGCCGGCACGGTTCGACGGTGCTGGTGGTGACGCACGACCCGCGGCTGCTGAGCTACGCCGACCGCGTCATCGAGATGGCCGACGGCAAGCTGATGAACGACGCCCCGAAGGACGTGATCCACCTGACGCAAGCCAGCGGGCCGGCGACCGGCCAGCAGGTCGGCCCGCACATCCGCGGCGGCTTCCCGGCCTTCCAGGGCGGCCACCACCGCCCGCAGCCCAACGGCCCCCGGCTGACGCTCCAAGAGCCGCAACCGAAGGGCTGGTGAGGCGAAGGGGAGATGGCACACGACCGGCGGGGAGTGCGAACCGTTCGCACTCCCCGCCGGTCGCGTTTCGTTGGGGATCCGCTTCGGCGGGCGGCTGACAGGGCGAACCGACACGACGTGTGCGAACCTCATCACATTCCCTTGTGGGGGGTGTGATGAGGTTCGCGCCGGCACTGGTCGCGTGACGGCCGGTCGCGGTTCCAGTGCTCACCGCCGCTTCTTCCGCGGGCGGTCGTCGTCGTCCTCGTCGTCGTCGTCACGTCGCTTCTTCCGCCCGTCGTCCTCCTTCTCCTTCTTGCCGCCCTTCGCGTCCGCCGCCGAACCGGGGATCACGAACCCGGCGAACGGGTTGAACTCTTCCGCCTCCGGCTCCGGTTCCGGCTGCAGTGCGGGTGCCGGCGGTGGCGAGGGTGCGACCACCGTCGGCGGCGGCGGGGTGGGGGGCGGCACCACGGGGCGAGCCACCGGGCGGGCGAGCATCGGCGCGGCGGGCGGTGGCGGAGCCACCGGGGGCGGAGGAGGCGGAGGTGTCAACGGCGCCGGGATGTACGCTGGAGGAGGGGGAACGACCACAACCGGCGGCGGTGGCGGTGGGGGTGGGGGAACGACCACGACCGGGGGCGGCGGTGGGGAGGTCGGCCAGTACGCGGACGGGGGCGGCAGCACGGGCGCGAGAACCGGCGGCGGGGGTGGTGGGAGTGGCGGCAGCTCGGGCGTGGGGATCTGCTGGAACGATGACGGCGTCTCGATGATGGCGATGAGGATCTCGGGGATCCGCAACGACACGTGGCACTTCGGGCACTTGGTCCGCTTGCCCCAGGCGATGTCCGGGGCCGGCGTCTTCGTCCCGCACGCGGGACACATCAGCGGGATCGGCACGTCGGGTCTCCGGCGGCGGGGTGGGTCAAGCGAGTTCGTCGTTACGCCGGTCGGTGTCCGAGTCCGAGTCGGTGGGGTCTGCCGGTGGTGCCTGTTCGAGCGCCTGCGCCACGCCCCACAAGGTTATCATGGAAACGATGTACGCTCCCAGCCAGATGACGCACCCGGCTGCCAGGGCGAAAAGCAGTGGGTACGCCGCCGCGTCGTCACCACCGGGCGGGGCAGGCGGGGCGGGCGCACGAGGTCTGGATGTCGGCGGGTCGAGGAAGACGATCAGCAGGCCGACTCCCCAGAACCCCAGCGACGTGAGGACCCACGCGAGCGGGGGCACGAGGACGACGGCACAGCCGAGGAGGATCCACCCGGCCCGGCGGACTGACCGCTTGCCCGTCTCGCGGCCCACCGCCTGAGTGTAGACGGCCAACAGCAACGGGAAGACGAGCACGTTCACGACCGGCACGAAGGCGAAGCCGCGAACCGCACTCGCCAGCCCCTTCACACGCCCGCGCCGCGGCCGGCTGGCCACTGCCACCGCCCCGATGAGCCGCATGACCACCGCCACGGTGAGCGCCAAGACGAGCACGCACAAACTCATCCGTACAGGCAACGGGTGGAATTTGTAGGCCGACTCGACGACCCCTACTCCCGCCGCGAGCAACGCTCCGAGGAAAAGCACGAGCAGGGCGTTACACAAGTAGCGGTAGCCACGGCCCACCGCCTGCCAACTGCCCCGCAGCGGTCGGGGCGGGGGCGGCACCGCTGCCTCGACCACCCGGCGGGCGGGCGGTGGGCCGTCCGTTTTGTTTGTTGGCGATGTCGGCTTCGCAGGAGAGGTAGGGCGGTCGGGTAGGCCGAGGCAGCGGTTGCACACGTACGGCTCTTCGGCGATATCGTCGTCCCACGCGGGCATCCCGCACGCGGTGCACACTCTCGGTTTGGGCATCGGGCGTCCCCTCGATTCGCCGTTACCGCCCTTTGGCGGCAGTCAGGTCAGGGTTACTCGTCCGTCACGTATTCAAAGTCGGCCGACGGGTCTTCGAAAGTCTTGCTCTCCCGCAGGCGCTTCTCGATCGCCCGCGGCACGCCCGACAAGATCATGATGCTGACGATGTACGCCCCCAGCCAGAGGACGGCCCCCGCCGCCACCCCGAACAGCAACTCGAACGACGCCGGGTCGGGGTTGGAACTGGTGGGGCGAGTCGGCGCAGGATCAATGGCCCAGCCCAGCACCGAGTTGAATGCGAAGACCATCGGCACCACGAGTAGGACGGAACACCCGAGCAGTACCCACGCCGACCGGACGACCGCCCGTTTGCCGATGTCGATACCGACCGCTTGGGTGTACAGGGTCAGCAGCAGCGGGAAGACAACGACGTTCACGACGGGAACGAAGGCGAACACGACCAGGGCGAGAGGAAGCCCCTTCCCGCTTTTGCCACTCGGCTTCTTGCCCAGCGCGACCGCCCCGGAGAGGAACTGCAACAGCACGCCGATGGCCAGGGCGAGCGCCACAAAAATGCTCACTGACGGCCAGGCGACCCTCAACACAGCCGTCAGCGGCACCCCGACCAGGTAGACGATCATCGCGTTGCGCAGGTGACGGTAGCCGTCGGCCACCGCTCGCCAGCGGGCCTGGTTCTTCAGCAGTTGCCCGGCCTCCGGCTGAGGTCGCAGTTGAGAGAAAGGGGCGGGAGGCTCCTCGGCCACTGGCGGGTCGAGGCCTTCTGGCCGTCCACAGAGGGCGTAAAACCTCGCCACCCTGGAGACACTTCCAGTCCGCCGGACGGCGACACCGTGAACGGCGCGACCGCACCGCACACCGCACACACAACGCTCTCGGGCATCCGGCGTCCTCTCGTTCACCGCCCTTTGGCGGTCAGCTCGGCCAGCCGCTTCTCGGCCAGTTTGATCCGCTGCTCGTCGGTGTCGTTGGCGATCTCGTCGCGGTACAGTTCGATGGCCTTCGTCCGCTCGTTCAGCAGCTTGTCGTAAATGTACGCGGCCCGCATCCGCGCGTCCGTGCGGCTGCCCTTCCGCCACTGGTACGCCCGCTCGAAGTAGGTGGCGGCGCGGGCGTACTGCTTGAACGCCGGCCCCTCGTACAGGCTGCCGAGCTGGTACGCCACGTCGGCGATCTTGTCCGAGGTCGGGTGCTTGTCCAGCACCTCCCGCAGCAGCACCTCGCACCGCCGCTGGTTGAGCATGTATTCCGTGCCGCTGCCCTTCTCGTAATACTTCATCGCCTCCACGAACAGTTCGTTCGCCTCCTTCACGTTCGCCTTCGCCTCCAGCGTCGGCGGGGGCACGTCGCCGATGTCCAGGCGGTACGACGGCTTGTTCATCAGGTGGAACTGCTTCAGCTCGTCCTCCACCCACTTGGCCTTCTCCTTGTCGCCGGTCTTCTCGTACTGCTGGTAGAGGGCCACGAGCGACGCCTGGTACTCCTTGCGGGAGGCGATCACCCGCTCGACGAGCGG
>JANNVG010000538.1:0-5558 GCA_031414395.1 Fimbriiglobus sp. | reverse complement strand
CCGCTCGCTCCGCTCGCTTCACCCCTGGCTAACTTCTGCCGCCCCTCCGGGGCGAAGAATGGAATTTGCATGTCCGCACTCCGCCCCGTCACCGTGCCCGACTTCCGCTCCGCCCGTGGCGTGCGGCGGCTCGCCGTCGTGACCGCCTACGACTTCACCTCCGCCGTCATCGCCGACGCCGCCGGCGTCGATGCCGTCCTCGTGGGCGACTCGCTCGGCATGGTGGTGCAGGGGCACGGCACGTCGCTGCCCGTCACGTTGAACGAGATGCTGTACCACCTGCGGTGCGTCGTCCGCGGTACGAAGCGGGCGCTGGTCGTGGCCGACATGCCGTTCATGAGTTATCAGGTGTCGCCGCGGCAGGCGGTGAAGAATGCCGGCAAGCTGCTGAAGGCGGGTGCCCACGCGGTGAAGTTGGAAGGCGGGGTGCGGATGGCCGACGCGGTGGCGGCGTGCGTGCGGGCCGACATCCCGGTGATGGGGCACGTCGGGCTGACCCCGCAGTCGGTGCATCGCATGGGCGGGTTCAAGGTGCAGCGCGACGCCGACGAGTTGCTCGCCGACGCGCGCGCGGCGGAAGACGCCGGCGCGTTCAGCATGGTGGTGGAAGGGGTGCCTACCGAGATCGGCGCGAAAGTGACGGCGGCGGTGACGGTGCCGACGATCGGCATTGGTGCCGGCCCGCACTGCGACGGGCAGGTACTGGTGTGGCACGACCTGCTCGGCCTGTACGACGCCCTGCGGCCGAAGTTCGTGAAGCGGTACGCCGAGTTGGGAACACTGGCGAAGGACGCGCTGGCCGCGTACTGCGCCGAGGTGCGGGCCGGCACCTTCCCCGCCGCCGAACACGGGTTCAAGTGACCCCGACGAGTGGGGGAACACGGCCGGGTGTGCGGGCGGACCGCCTTCCCCATTCACTCCCGCCCGCTCGTCGGCTAACATACCTGTCCTGCCCCCCACCCAGGCACCTCCATGCTCCCGACGCTCGCTGCCGCCGTCTTCCTGTCCGCCCTCACGCCGGTCGCGCCAGTCCCGAAGGCCGCCGCCGCCGACAACTGGCCGCAGTGGCGCGGCCCGAAGAACGACGGCCACGGCACCGCCACCGGCCTGCCGAGCAAGTGGTCGGAGACGGAGAACGTGGTGTGGAAGTGTAAGCTGCCGGGGCCGGGGTCGGGCACCCCGTGCGTGTGGGACGGCAACCTCTTCTTCACCGCCGTCGGCGACAAGGCCCTGCTGCTGGTGTGCGTGGCCGCCGACGGGGCGATCAAGTGGGAGAAGCCCATCGGTGTCGGCAATAAGGCCGCCCGCAACGACGAGGGCAACTCGGCCAGTGCCAGTTGCAGCACCGACGGCGAGCGGGTGTACGCCTTCGTGGGCGACGGGCACCTGGTGGCCTACGACTTCGCCGGCGCGGAGACGTGGGCGGTGGACACGGTGAAGACCTACGGCGAGTTCAAGATCCAGTTCGGCGCCCACTGGAGTCCGGTGCTGCACAAGGGCAAGCTGTACGTCACCCTCATGCACCGCGGCACGCAGAAGGTCGTCTGCTTCGACGCCAAGACGGGGAAAGAGGACTGGAAGGCCGACCGCGCGAGCGACGGCAAGGGCGAGTCGCCGGACGTGTACACCTCCCCACTCATCTGGGAGAAGGGCGACAAGGCGGCGCTCATCGTTCACGGCAACGACTACTGCACCGCCCATGACCTGAAGGACGGCAAGGAGCTGTGGCGGGTGACGGAACTGAACCCGAAGGCGAAGTACAACAACGCCTGGCGGGCGGTCAGCAGTCCGCTCGTCACCCCCGACCTGATCGTGGTGCCCAGTTGCAAGAACGGCGTGACGGTGGGCATCGACCCGAACACGGCCAAAGGCGACATCGCCCCCGGCGACACGAAGGCGGGCGAGCTGTGGCGGATCGCCAAGGACACGCCCGACGTGCCGTGCCCGACGCTCGTGAACGGCACCGTGTTCATCTGGAAGGAGAACAGCAACCTGCTGGCCTACGACGCCAAGACGGGCAAGAAGACGGGCGAGCTGAAGGTGACGAACGAGCGGCACCGGGCCAGCCCGGTGTTCGCCGACGGCAAGCTGATCGTGGTCGGCCGCGAGGGGACGATGGCGGTGGTGGACCCGAAGCCGGAGCCGACGATGGTCGGCGAGAAGATCAAACTGCCGGACACGTTCACCGCCTCGCCGGTGGTGAGCGGCGGGCGGATTTACCTCCGCGGGTGGAACCACCTGTGGGCCATCGGGGCGAAGTAGTACCGCTTTCTGTAGCCGGCCTCTGTGAGGCCGGTCGGACTTTCTGTAGCCGGCCTCTGTGAGGCTGGTCGGACCGGGGTCACAGACCCCGGCTACAGTAGGAAGAATACCCCATGACCACACCCCCCGTCGTGTCCGCGAAGAAGGCCGCCCGGCGGGTGCTGTCGCGGCAGTTCGCGGCCGTGCGGAAGCACCTGCTGCTGGTGTTCAACCACCCGACCGAGGCCGAGCGCATCCACAAGCTGCGGGTGGCCGTGCGGCGGGCGGCGGCGGCGGTCGATGCGTTCGCCCCGTGCCTGCCGCGGCGGGCGCACAAGCAGGCCCGGCGGGTGCTCCGCACCGTCCGCCGCACCGCCGGCGCGGCCCGCGACTGGGACGTGTTCTTCCCGGTCGTGGGCGAGTGGGCGAGCGCCCAGCCCGACGCCGTTCGCCCGTTCGCCGACGCCCTGCTCGGCTGGTCCGCTTCGAAGCGAGACTCCGCCCAGGCCGCGTTGACCACCCTTTCCGCCACCTTCCCCGCCGCCCTCGACACGCTGTCCGACGACACCCTCGCCGCCCTCCGCCGGCCGAAGGGCGACGTGACCGTGGCCGACCTGGGGCGGGCGCGGGTGGAAGCACTTCAAGCGGCACTGTCCGCGGCGAGCGAACACGAGCCGGCCACCGACGCCGAGTACCACGAGGTGCGCATCGCGGCCAAGCGGGTGCGGTACGCGGCCGAGCTGTTCGCCGCACACGTCCCCGACGCCGAGCGGATCGACGCCGACATGCGGGCGCTGCAAGAGGCGCTCGGGCGGCTGAACGACGCCGTGGTCGGCGCCACCCACCTGGGCGAGTTCGCCCTTCACTTCGAGACGTTCCACCCGACCGCGTGGGAGCGACTGACGCCGGGGGCCGCCGCGCTCGGCGACCACTTCGCCGCCATGCGGGCGGCCGAGCGCGAGCGGTTCCATGTGCTCTGCTCGCTCCGCGAGCGGTCTGTTTGATTCCGCTCGCGGAGCGAGCAGAGCACGGCCCGCCTACAATTCCCCCCATGGACGACCTCGACCGGCGGGAAGCGTTCCTGCTCGCCATCTTCACCAACCCGGACGACGACCTGCCGCGGCTGGTGTACGCCGACTGGCTGGACGAACACGGCCACGACAAGGCGGCCCACCGCCTCCGCACCGAGTGCCACGCGAAAGGCGACATCCCCGCGGCCGTGGTCGCCCTCCGCGGCTTCCACCACGACGCCCGCATCACCTGCCCGGCCGAACTGCTGGCCGACCCGGACGAGTTCCGCCGCACGGCCGTCATGGAGCATCCGGAGTGGTACGGGTGCGTTGAACTGAAGGTGAAGGGCGGGCTGATCGCCAGTTCCAAGCCGATCGGCACCGTCCTGCACAGTCCGGTCACACAGCGGGTGACGCGGCTCGACCTGAGCGGACTCGAGGTCGCCTTCCACGACATCAACCCGGAGGCGTTCGAGCCGGGCATCCTCCAGTACGAACTCCACCCGGTCGTCACGCTGCAAGCGGTCGAAGCGCTGATCGGTGCCCGCGAGTGCCGGCGGTTCACCCACCTGGATTTGCGGAACAACGACCTGGACAACGACGCCGCCCGCGCCGTCGTGCGGAGTAACTACCTGACCCGGCTGGTGAGCCTGCAACTGTTCGACGGCAACCAACTCCGCGGGCGGACGTGGGCGCAGCTCCAGGCCAAGTTCGGCGAGGCCGTGTTGAGCTGACCCAAAGGAGCGGCCGGGTTTATCCCGGCTGACCTATAGCTATCGGACGGCCGGGATAAACTCGGCCGCTCTTGGACATCCTCCTTCCGATGCACGCCGCCTTCCTCGCCGCCATCGCCGACCGCCCCGACGACGACCTGCCGCGGCTCGTGTACGCCGACTGGCTGGACGAGAACGGCGACGAGGTGCGGGCCGAGTTCATCCGCACTCAAATCGAGCTGGCGAACCTGACGCCGACCGACCCGCGGCGGGCGGGGCTGGCCGCCCGCGAACGTGACTTGCTGCGGTATCACAAGCACGAGTGGCAGTTGGCCGAAGTGAGCGGGCGGTCGCAGGTGTTCCGCCGCGGGTTCGTCGAACTGGTGAACGTGTCGGCCGACTGGCTGGTGGCGCACCCGCGGGCGCTCGCCACCCCCAACACGCTGCGGGCGGTGCGGGTGTTCAACGCCTCCGCGTTCCTGGCCCGGCTGGCCGAGGTGCCCGGCCTCGCCCGCCTCGATTCGCTCGACCTGACCAACACGCACTTCGCCGGCTCCGACGACGTGCGGACGTTCTTCACCACCGCCCGCCTCGACCGACTGCGGGAGCTGGCGCTGCGGAACAGCAACTTCTGGGAGGGGGACGAACTGAACGCCCTGGCCGACACGCCCGTCGCATCGCGGTTGCGCGCACTCGACCTGTCGGGCAACCGCGTCGGCGACGCCGGCGTGCGGGCGCTCGCCACCCGCCCCGAGTTCGGCGGGCTGGAGTCGCTCATCTTTCGGGCGGACGAGTTGGAACGGCACTCCTGTGTCACCGCCACCGGGGCGGATGCGATTGCGGAGTCAACCACCCTCACGCGGTTGAAGTCGCTCGACCTGGGCGACCACTACCTCGGCGACACCGGGCTGCGGGCGCTGGTGAACTCGCCGAACGCGGACGGGCTGGAACGCCTGGGGGTGGAGTACAACGAGATCGGCGAGGACGGCGACGACGGCATTACGGCGGTGGTGGAATCGACGCGGCTGTCGAACCTGCGAGAGCTGCGGTTCGGCGGGAATCGGCTCGGCCCGCTGGGTGCGGAGGCGCTGGCCGCATGGCCACAACTGGAGCGCATGACGGTGGTCGATCTGCAGGAGTCGCCGCTGTCGCCGGCGGTGCGGGCGACCCTGGCCGGCTCGCGGTGGGCGGATCGGTTCGTGCTGTGAGCCTCTTGTATGACCCGGCGGCTCACGCCGCTCGGTTCGCCCGTTCGTGTGTCGCCGAGGCCGCACAATTCGCCCAGTTCGCCCACCACCGCGGGCGGAAGATTTTTGCCCGGAAGGAATTCGTTTCCGGGCGGCACGCTCTATACTCGCTTGTTCCGGGGCACGCCCGCCCGCTCGACCAGGAACCGCCATGACCACCCTCCCGCGCGAGCAGTTGCGCACGGACCGCCGCTGGCAAATCACCCTCGCGGCGGTGGTCGGCGGGGTGCTGCTGGCGTACTCCGGGCTGGGCGGGTTGGGCGGCATCATCGGCATCGTCGAGCAGTGGATCAAGCCGCCCTACGACTACTCGCACGGCTTCGTGGTGGTGCCGTTCGCCGTCTTTC
>JANNVG010000537.1:0-2806 GCA_031414395.1 Fimbriiglobus sp. | reverse complement strand
CGACCGCGACGCCCCGCCGCGTTTCAGCACGGCGGGGCGTCGCGGCCGCCGGTCGGTGGTGTGAAAGTCACCGGGTCATCCTGGATGCTCTGACAATCCCCGGCCGCTCGACCCGCCCTACAAATCTTGCCGCGCACCCGCCCGGCCCGCCGCCGTATCATGTCGGGGTTGCCCGCGGGCCGGAGTCGGGGTACTTTTTGCACGGGTTTGTCCAGAGGTCGTCGTCATGATGTTCCGCCGTCTTCTGGTTGCGTCGCTCGCCGTGGCCGCACTCGTTCCGTCCGCTTGCCTGCGGTCGAAGAAGGAGGCGTCGGTCTTGGCCGAGTTGCAGAGGCCGAAGCTGCCCGCCCCGCACCCGCCGTTGCCCACGTCCGGCGGCGACCCGCTGCCGTCGAACGGCGGAGTGCAGCCGCCCAAGTTCGACCCGAAGACGAGCAGCATTCCCGCCCTGCCGGGAATGCCCGGCACCGCCTCGCAACCGCTCCCGCCGCCGACCGTGCCCGATTCCCCCCTCAGCCGTGCCACCGACGCCGAACTGGAAGTGATGCTCGCCTCCGCCACCGGCGATGACCGGAAGGGCATTCTGGAACGCCTCCGCGAGCGGCGCCAGGAGAGGAGGGAGAAGGACAAGCCGGCACTGCCGCCGGCCGTCGAGCCGAAACTGCCGCCGCCACCGTCGGACGCGCTGCCGAAGGCCGATCCGCCCAAGCCCAAGATCGAACTGCGAGCCGACCCGAAGCCGGCCGACCTGAAACCCGTGGAGCCGAAGCCCCCCGCCCCGAAGCCGCCTGCCAGCACCGAAGCGAAGGCGATCCGCGACCTGATCGCCGGCGCATTGAAGGCGGGCGAGGCGATGCCCAATTTCGAGGCCCACCTGACGAAGCGGGAGGTGGTGAAGGGCAAGGAACTGCCGCCGGAAGAGGCGGTGTACCGCTTCCGCGTGGACCCGCTGAGCGTTCACATGCGGGTGGTGGGCGAGACCGGCACCGGCCGCGAGGTGATGTGGGTGAAGGGGCAGAACGACAACAAGATGACCATCGTCACGGGCAAGGGCGACAACATCCTGCTCGGGGCCGGGAAGAAGATGACGATGGACCCGGACGACCCGCTGGTGACGGCGAAATCCCGCTACCGCATCTACGAGGCGGGCATGGCCCGGCCGATCGGGGCGCTCACCCGCTTCACCGACCAGGCGGAGGCGGGCAAGCGGCCGGCCGACGCGGTGAAGTACCTCGGCCAGGTGGACCGCAAGGAGTACAAGGGGAAGCTGCACCTGGTGGAGGTGGTCCTCACCGCCGACGACGACAAGTTCCTGCCCAAGGGGGGCAAGCGGCAGTACTACTTCGACGCCGACCCGAAGTCGCCGGCGCACGCCCTGCCGGTGCTGGTCATTTCGCTCGACCACGAGAACAAAGAGGTGGAGTACTACTGCTTCACCGACTTCAAGATGATCGGCCAACTGACCGACGCCGACTTCGACCCGGCCAAGATCGGGAAGAAGAAGTAGCCGCGGTCGCAGGCGAAGATTAACCACAGAGGCACAGAGACACAGAGAAGACATAACGGGGAGCAGGTGGCACGGAACTATCTCCGGTCTTCTCTGTGTCTCTGTGCCTCTGTGGTTAATCCTGCTCTTTCAAATCGTGCCTTCATCCGTGTCATCCGAGGCGAACGACTCCCGTCAAACTGACAGGTGCCGCCACCCCGCTCGCCTTGCCCTCTTCGTTCGCCCCACTATCATGGTTCCTTTCCCCCGCCCTCGGGCGCCGGGGAGGCCGATCGAACCGCGGCGGTCACACGCCGGACGAGCGGGTCGGCTCACACACTCCGACGCGGGCACAGCTCCCGCAGGATCCCCTCATGTCGAAGGCGATGGGCCTTTTGGGCTTTAAGGTGGGCATGACCCAGGTGTTCAACGACGACGGCACCGTCGAGCCGGTGACGGTCATCGAAGTGGGGCCGTGCCCGGTCCTGCAAATCAAGACGGGCGACAGCAAAGACGGGTACTTCGCCGTGCAACTCGGGTTCAAGGACAAGAAGCGGAAGAAGGCCATCCGCGCCGAGCAGGGGCACGTGGCGAAGGGGCTGGCGAGCAAGCGGAAGGAGTCTCGCCTGAAGGCCGGCGTGCAACTGCCGCCGAAGGCCGACTGCGAGCCGCAGAAGCACGTCCGCGAGTTCCGCCTGGACGCCGCCCCGACCGTGACCGTGGGTCAGGTGCTGAAGGTGGCCGAGGTGTTCGCCGACGTGAAGGCGGTGGACGTGATCGGCACCAGCAAGGGCCGCGGGTATCAGGGGGTCATGAAGCGGCACAACTTCCACGGCCTGCCGGCGGCGCACGGGGCGAAGAAGGTCCACCGGCAAGCGGGGAGCACGTCGTCGCTGGCCAGCAACCGGGGGTCGGGTCGGCCGAAGAAGGGTCTGAAGCGGGCCGGGCAGTACGGCAACACCCGCCGCACGGTGCGGAACCTGAAGGTGATTCGGATCGACCTCGAGAACAACCTGATCCTGGTCCGCGGCAGCGTGCCGGGGTTCAACGGGGCGTTCGTGATGGTGCGGCCGACGAACAAGATGACCAGCCGGCACGTCCGCGGGGTGGTGCAGCAGGAAGTGAAGTCGAAGATCGTGCTGCAGAAGAAGGGCAAGTAAGGCGGAGCCGGGTGGACCTGTGGGAGTTGACGGCCTCCCCTCCCCCAGACTTGTTAGCCCGACGCGCAAGCGAGGGGCCAGATACCAAACCGAAACAATGGGAGCGGAACGAAACCCGAAACATACAGGTCGTACACCATAGCCCCAGGCCCCTCGCTTG
>JANNVG010000536.1:0-6832 GCA_031414395.1 Fimbriiglobus sp. | reverse complement strand
CGCCGTCATCAGACACGGCGGGTCGTCGCGGCGGTCGGAGGGGTCGAGCGAGCGGGGTGTCCGTCAGTGCGGTTGCACTCCCCGCTCGACCCGCCCTACAAAGCATGTGGCCTTAGTACATGTCGTCGTACCCGCCGCCGCCCTTCTTCTTCTCGCCGCCCTTCGGGGCGTCGGCCACCAGCGCGTCGCTCGTCAGCAGCAGGGTGGCCACGCTCGCGGCGTTTTGCAGGGCGCACCGCACCACCTTCGTCGGGTCGATGACGCCCTTCTTGACCATGTCCTCGTACTTGCCGGCGCGGGCGTCGTACCCGAAGTTCTGGTCCTTGTTCTTCAGCACCTCGGCGGCCACCACGTTGCCGTCCTCGCCGGCGTTCTCGACGATCTGCTTGAGCGGCGCCTTGCACGCCCGCACCACGATGCCGAACCCGATCTCCTCGTCGTGCGTCAGGCCTTCCGGCTTCAGCCCCTCGCTCGCCCGCAGCAGGGCCACCCCGCCGCCCGGCAGGATGCCTTCCTGGTTCGCCGCGCGGGTGGCGAACATGGCGTCCTCGACGCGCATCTTCTTCTCCTTCACTTCGCTCTCGGTCGCCCCGCCCACGTTGATCTTGGCCACGCCCCCTTGCAGCTTGGCGATCCGCTCGCTCAGCTTCTCGCGGTCGTAGTCGCTCGTGCTCTTGTCCAGCTCCCGCTGGATCTGGGCCACGCGGGCCTTCACCGCGTCGTTCGCCTTCGCGCCGGTGATGATGACGGTGTTGTCCTTGTCGATCTTGACCTTCTTCGCCTTGCCGAGTTGCTCCAGTTCCACCTTCTCCAGTTGCGTGCCCAGGTCTTCGAAGATGGCCTCGCCGCCGGTCAGGATGGCGATGTCTTCGAGCAGCGCCTTGCGGCGGTCGCCGTACCCGGGGGCCTTCACCGCGGCCACGCGGAACTGCGGGTTCCGCATCTTGTTCACCACCAGGGTGGCCAGCGCCTCGCCGTCCACGTCCTCGGCGATGATGACCAGCGGCTTGCCCTGGCCGAGCACCTTTTCCAGCACCGGGATCAGGTCGCGGCTGTTGCTGATCTTCTTCTCGTGGATCAGGATGTAGGCGTCGTCGAGGGTGGCTTCCATCGACTCGAAGTCGGTGACGAAGTACGGCGACAGGTAGCCGCGGTCGAACTGCATGCCCTCCACGAACTCGTGGTCGGTGTCCATCGACTTGCCTTCTTCCACCGTAATCACGCCGTCCTTGCCCACCTTGTGCATGGCCTTGGCGATGATCTTGCCGATCTTCTCGTCCCCGTTGGCCGCCACCGTGGCCACGTTCTCCAGGTCGGACTCGCCCTTCACCGGGATGGACATCTTGGTCAGCTTGGCGGTGATGGCCGCCACCGCCGCTTCCATGCCCCGCTTCATGAGCATGGGGTTCGTGCCCGCGACGACCGCCCGCAGGCCTTCGTTGAAGATGGCTTCGGCCAGCACGGTGGCGGTGGTGGTGCCGTCGCCCGCCACGTCGCTCGTCTTGCTGGCCACTTCCTTCACCATCCGCGCGCCCATGTTCTCGTAGTGGTCGGGCAGCTCGATCTCTTTGGCCACGGTCACGCCGTCTTTCGTAACGGTGGGCGAGCCGAACGACTTCTGGATGATGACGTTCCGGCCCTTCGGCCCGAGCGTGATCTTCACGGCCTTCGCCAGCTTGGCGATGCCCCGCTTCATGGCTTCGCGGGCTTCCTGGTCGAACACGATCTGCTTGGCGCTCATCGAGACTCCGGGTGAAAGGCCGCGCCGAGGGTCGGCGGGCCGGGTGTCGGGTGAGGGGGTTGGTGCGACCGGCGGGTACAGGCTCGAACCACGAGATCACGCCCGCCGGCCGCGCTCACCGCGATGGATCGAAAAGTTTTTGCCGCACGATCAAAACCGAGCAAACACGATCCGAGACGGACAGAATTTTTTCTCCCGTCTTTCGGTCTGATCGTGTGTTTCCGGTTCTTCATCGTGCGGCAAAATTACAGCGGGTTAACCGACCACGGCCATCACGTCGCTCTCGTGCATGACCAGCACTTCGCCGGCCTTCTGCTTGGCGTCCTTGAACTCGTCGCCGGCCCACGAGGTGAACAGCACCACGTCGCCCACCTTCAGTTGCATCTTCGCGCGGGTGCCGTCCTTGTTGTTCATCTTGCCGGGGCCGACGGCCAGCACGGTGCCGCGTTGCGGCTTCCGCTTGGCGGCGTCGGGCAGCAGGATGCCGCCGGCGGTCTTCGCCTCGGACTCCTCGCGGCGGACGATGATGCGGTCGGCGATGGGGGTGAGGTTCATCGTCGCAGAACTCCGGTTCCTGGTGGTGCGGCCGGAGTAAGCAACAACTGTGCCCGGCGGTGTCCGCGTGTTAAGTGCTGAATTTCAATAGGCTTACGCGAAATGGCTTGCAGGGGTCGAACTGCCGATGTGACAATTTGGGGTCGGAATGTCGGCGGCGGACTGTCGGAATGGCAGGGACAACCCCACTCCGTCACCGGCGACACGACAACTTCTCCTCCGCATCGGCCACAGGATTGCCTGTGGTCTGGGTGCCGTCACTCGCGTTTGTGGTCTTGGTGGTGGTCGCCCACGCGCTCGACCCGGAGTCCCGTCCACCGGCGTGATGGTGTGGGTGACGGTGTTCTTTGCGATCCGGTGGCTGGACGTGAGCGTGCGGCTGGTGGTGTGCGTGCTGGTGGACGTGGCGGCGGTCGCCGGACTGGTGGCGCTCGTCAGCCCGCCGTGGGCGCAGAAATTGCTTATCGCGTGTCGGGTGGTGGTGATGAACTTGGATGCCCACCGCGTGCTGCAGAAAGGTGGCGTTCACGCTTCGGCGTGATGCCGGGCCGGACCCCTTCGCCACCACTTCCTTTCCGTTGCGGATGACGGCCACCGCCGCACCGGGGATCTGTTGCTTCTTCAACGCGGCGGTGACGACGGCATCGATCGTCTCGACCGCCACCGGCTCGGCCGCCGACGCGAGCGAGGCGAGCACCAGGGCGAGGCAAGCGATGCGAGACATACGGGCCTCCGAAGGAGTCAAGCGGACTGCGCGCGGGTGAGTGTTCACCTCAAGCCAACGAGTCGAGGTACGCTCGGGCGGCATCAGCGAGCGCACGAGCCTTGCCGGGATCGTGCTGGTACAGTTCGGTATACGCCTTGCCACACGCCGAATGGCGGTGGTTGGAATTCACCATTCGGGCCACGCTCGCCTTCGCCTCATCCTTCCTCACTCGACTCGCGCTGGAATTGATCGTGCCCAGGTAGTGGCCGAGGTGTTCCAACACTTCCGCCCGCTCGCGGAACAGTTCCTCGCGGAACTCGTCCGGATCACCTGTGTCATTCAACCGGAAGAAGGCGATGGTGATTTCGGCCCGTTGTCGAAGCCAGCCGCGTCGCGCCTTTGGCTTCGCGTTCACTCCCTCGAACGTGATCACGTCGAGTGGGTCGTCGTCATAGTCGCCGACGGGGTAGAGCAGGAACGGTCGTTCGGACCGATGGAGCGAAGCGGGGTCTTGGGTGGAACGACCGCGACGGCCGGCGATCGGGAAGTGATCGCCCTTCAGCCCGGAGTTGCACACCTTGCACGCGACGGCATAGTTAAGCAGGTGGTAGGCCAGCCAGTGGTACCCGGTCGGGTGTGGTCGGCCCATCGGATGCGGGAATGCACTCGCACCAGGCCAGTCCGTCACCGCCGACTTCGGCCGGAAATGTTCCAAGTCGAGCTCGGCCGTTCCGCCGGGGGACGAAGCACTGGCGAACTGTCGTTCACAGAACGCGCACTTGTTGTGCTGCAACGCCATGAACACCGGCTTGATATCGGACCAGATCGGGTCCGGGTCGTCGAACCGGCCGGCCGTGCGGAGGTGCGAGGTCTTCACGGCAGCCCGGGCGAGCCAGCCGCGTCGGTGCGTCTCGATTCGCTGTTCCAGTTGTTGAAGCGTGATGTGATAGCGGATCATGGACGAGGGCGGGGTTTCAATTTCTTCTTGGCTGGCTTCTGGCTGTCGGCAGGCTTCCCGTTCGATTTCCCGGCCAGTTCCTTCAGGAAGTCGATGGCGGCGGTCGGGTCTCCCTCATCGCCCACGCGGTCCGCGATGCGATTCAGTTTGTTGACCGCATCGGGTGAGCGTGGTGGGATATGCCCGAAGTACGAACTCAGTAGGATCTGATCCGCGCTCAGGCCGTGGATGCGCTCGGTGTACTCGTGGATCTGGTTGTCTTCGACGACGCGGATGTTGGCGGCGTGGAGGGTGCCGGCCACCAGCGGGCTGTGGCTGGTGATGATGAACTGCAACTTGGGGAACGTGCCGGCCAGCTTCGGCACCACCTCCCGCTGCCACTTCGGGTGCAAGTGAACGTCGATGTCGTCGATCATCACCACGCCGGACAGGTCTATGAGCTTCGACTTCTTCGGGCAGACGTAGTTCAGGTGGTAGAGCATGTCGGCCACGAGGCCGATGTACGACTGGAACCCGTCCGACAGCGCGCCGAACGGCAGCTTCACTCCGTTGTGTTTGAAGATGGCATCGGCGTCCTTGAACTCGCCGGTGAACTCGGTGCCGTCTGGGAGGAGGCCGTTCAGGAGGTCGCGGACTTCCCGCTGCCTGGAGTCAACCTTGATGGAAGAGTACCATCCGGCCAGGGGGGTAAGCGTGATGTCGTCTTGGAACAGTCCGGCTACACGTTGATAGCGAACGTGTCTCGACCCTTTCCTGAATGAATCCATGTACTCGACTGATTCATTCCGCCTCATCGCGCCGTAGCCGACGAGAAAAAATTGGTAACTGCGTTCCTTGTAGAAGGGGTTCGAGAGAGCCGTGATCTTACCCTCCTCAAGATGCGGTCCTGAGGCGCTAATCGAAAAGAACCTGGAACTTGTCCAAGAGTGGTTGCCTATCACTTCGCCGTCTTCGATTCTCATGACGTCGATCTGTGCCCCAGGGTTCAGATGAGTTGGGAACCAAGGTTCATCGGCTGCCTCGTCGTGTCGCTCAGCGATCGGAAAGGAAGTGCTCACCCGCGCGATTGACTCGTGTGGTTTCTCTGTGGTGACGCGGACAAGGTGACGAGGGAAATACCCAGAAGATCCAATCATCGGACTCAACTGGGCAAGCGCCACGCCCTTCAACACGCTCGTCTTGCCCGTGCCGTTGATCCCGATCAGCAGCGTCACATTCTTCAACGCTTCCTCGGGCAGTCCCTCTTTGCCGGGGTAGACGAACGACACCTCCGCCTGCTCGAAGCAGCGGAAGTCCTTCATCGTTAGCTTCTCAACGTACATGCGGCGTCTCCGGGTGCGGCCATTCTACGCCAGCATCTTCATTCCGAGTTCCCCCTTCACGTCGGTCAGGTGGAACTGGCGGCCCAGGATGCGGAACGTCTGCTTGGTGTGGTCGAACCCGAGCCGCTGCCACCGCGTGGCGTGCGAGTCGATCCGCCCGACGACAGGCGTCACGGGGGGAAGTGGTGATACCGACACCACTCCCGCGTCACCCCGTCGGCGGGGTTCGCCAGGCGCTCATCTGCGGGAGCAGGCGGAAGCCGTTCCGCCAGTGCCACAGCACGCTCGGCCCGTTGTCCAGCGCGAACGTGCTGACCAGTTGCGTGAACCCCAGTTTCAACAGCGCGTTCACCGCGTGCGCCAGCAGCGCCGTGCCGAACCCGCGGCGGGCTTCCCACCACGACACGAACACCCACGTTAAATGCGGTACGCCGAGTCGCCGCTCGATGGCGTCCGCCGGCGGCTTCTGCTTCCACAGGCCGGCGAACGGTTGCGTGAGGATTTCCGGCGGCACGAGCGTAATCAGGATCGCGCCGACCGGATCGGTGTGGCGGTCGGCGAACGCGCGGAAGCAGGCCGGCTCGATGACCGGCCCGTCGTTCCCGCTGGCCGTCTGGTCGATGGCATCGGCGGCGGCCAGTTGCGACTGCTCTTTGGTGAGCGACTGGAACGGCTGGGTGTGCGCGCTGGCGTGGCAGAACAGGTCGGTGAGCGACGGGATGTCGGCGGCCGGCAGCGGGCGGACGGCGTACTCGTCGGTGATCGGCATGGGGGCGAGGTCGAGCACGCCGGTGAACGTCTTCGGCCGTGGGGAGAGGACCGCCCGCCCGTCGAAGTACTCGTACTTGTACGCCGCGTTCCGCGGCAGGGTGTGGACCTGGTCGATGCCGATGGGCAGTTCGAGATGTGGGTAGTGCGAGTGCATGGGGTGTCTCGGCCAACTGTAGCCCGCCTCTGCGAGGCCGGTCGGAACCGGGGTCACAGACCCCGGCTACAGGGTCAGGTGTACTCGAACCGCGGCAGCACGTCGGCGGGGGTGAACGGGCGGTCGGCGTCCCACCCCATGCCGGGCGACTTCCCCGCTTCCAACACGGCGAACACCGGGTCGAGGAACCGCCGCTCGTCGGCCGGCAGCCCGGCCGCGGCGATGTCGGCCACCTCCTTCGCCCACTCCCGCACCGGCCGGCCGGCGAACTCGGCCGCCAGCCCCCGCCGGGCCACCGCCTCGAACAGGCCACACAACTCCGCCGGCGGGATCCGCGCCGCCACGTCCGCCGCCGCTGACAACGCGGTGTCACTGTACAGCAGCCCCTTCCACACGGCCGGCACCGCCAGCGCCAGCGCCGGCGGGTTGGCGTCGGCCCCGCGCACTTCCAGGAAGTGCTTCAGCCGCACCTCGGGGAACACGGTGGTGATGTGAACCTCCCAGTCGGTGCGAGTGGGGAAGCGGCCGTCGATGCCCGTCTGCCAGAACTGGCGGAACGTCCGCCCGCCGGCCGGCTTGTACTCCCGCCCGCTCACCACGAACAGCATCGGCACGTCGAGCAGGT
>JANNVG010000535.1:0-7063 GCA_031414395.1 Fimbriiglobus sp. | reverse complement strand
CGCCAAGCCGGACGACAAGGGCAAGCGGCTGCTGACCAAACTGTTTGAAACGTCCGTCACCGCCGCCGCCGACTCCACCGCCCGCCTCCAGGTGGACGGCAAGGACGTGATCCTCGGCACGGTGGTCGGCAAGGACGGGCTGATCCTGACCAAAGGGAGCGAGCTGATCGGCAAGGACGGCAAGCTGAAGGAGAACGTCAGTTGCCTGCTGCCGGCCCTGCAAGACGGCTCCGCCTACGACGTGACCGTGAAGGGCTACCACGCCAACACCGACCTGATGCTGCTGAAGGTGGACGTGGACAAGCCGCTGGCGGCGGTCAAGTTCGCCGACCCGAAGAAGGCCGAGCCGGGCAACTGGGTGGCCGTGGCCGGGCCGAAGACGCTCGGCTCCGAGACGCTCGAACCGCTCGCCGTTGGGGTGGTCAGCGCCGGCAGCCGCACCCTGTTCATCCCGGAGAGCCGCATCGAGAACTCCAACCGCGGGTACCTGGGCATCACCTTCGCCAACATGACCAAGGACACCGACACGAGCATCGAGAAGGTGTCGAACGAGTCGGCCAAGAAGGCGGGCATGAAGGCGGGCGACTTCATCCTCGGGCTGAACGGCAAGGACGTGAAGAACAAGGAGGAGATCTTCGACGTGATGAACCTGACCCACCCGGGCGACACCCTGACGGTGAAGGTGAAGCGGAAGGGGAAGGACGGGGACGAGGAGTTGACGTTCAAGGTGACGACCATCCCGCTCGCCGGCATGGACCGCGGGGCGCTCCAGAACAGCATGGGCGGCACCCTGTCCGACCGCCGCGGCGGGTTCAGCAAGGTGATCCAACACGACATGGTCATCCACCCGAGGCTGTGCGGCAGCCCGCTGGTGGACGTGGACGGGAACGTGCTGGGCATCAACATCGCCCGCGCCGGGCGGGTGGAGACGTGGGCACTGCCGGGCGACGTGGTGGACACCGTGTTCGGCGAACTGAAGGACGGCAAGCACCCGTTCCCGAAGCCCGTGGCGGTGGTCAAAGAATCGTTGAAGAAGGACGCGCCGAAGAAGGACGACAAGGAGTGACGTGGTAAACCGGCGGCGTGAGCCGCCAGGTGGTTGGTCTCGCCACCCGGCCCCGCACGCCGCTCGGCTCGCCTCGGCCGGTCACTCCTGCGGCGGCAGGAACTTGAACATGTCGGCCTTCTCGCACTTGGCCGACACCTCGCCCATCAGGTCGAAGTTGTCCACCACCGTCAACTTCCGCACCGGCTCCGTCGCGTCGAACTTCAGCTTCTTCAGATCGACCCAGAACACCTGCGGGCTGACCACGCTGTCGTAGTACAGCACCCGCGCGTTCAGGTCCGTCACCGTCCGCCAGATGGTGGACGAGTTGTGCGGCTGTCCCGGCTCCGGCGCGCTGAACGGCTTGGACACGTTCCGCATGACGCTCATCAGGGCCGCCACCGCCTCCCGGTCGGACGTCGGCTTGGGCAGGTTCTTGACGTAGTACGCCCCCCGCACGAAGCGGTCCGTCGCCACGTTCGAGCCGGGCAGCGGCTTGTCCCCGCCGAACCCCTTGTACTGCTTCAGGTTCTCCAACTGCTTGTCGTAGGTCGGCTCGTTGGTCATCACCACGTACTCGCGGCTGTGGTACACCTTGATCTCGCCCTTGAGGCACTGGAAGACGGCCGAGTCGCCGGTGGCGTCGTTGATGGCCAGATGCACGGTCGCCTTCGCCTTGCTCGTCGGCTCGACGGCCATCCGCAACTGGTACGGGTCGGTCTTGAGCGCCTTCACCGCCTCGTCCACGGTGGCGAACTGGTCCAGGTAGTATTGCGCCCACAGGCTCATGCTCAGGCCGGGCACCGTCTCGTCCCGCTTGCCCACTTCCGTCTCGGGCAGGTAGTGGTAGTGGACGCCCAACCCCTTCTCGTTCACCCCGTCGGCCGTGCCCACGTCGTAGGCGGACACCATCACGCTGCCGTACTTGCTCGTCCACGTGATCGGGTTCTTGGCGGCCAGCCCGTCCCGCTTCATGCCGCGGGGGAGCACCCAGATGTTGCTCTTCATGTCCTCGAACCAGTCCATGTTGCGGCCGACCAGGACGTTCCGCCCGCTGTCGTTCCACAGCACGCGGGAGCAGGGTCGGGCGGGGGCGGCGACCACGCCGACGGCGAGGGCCGCGACGAGGAGGGGGGTGTGGCGCACGCGGCGGCTCCGGGAGGGGGTGGGTGAACTGTAGGCGGGGGAGGAACCGGCGGACAGCAAGACCCCCAGCCGCACCAGTTCAACAAAAATGCCGCCTTCCGGCGGAATTCACTTGCACGCCGGCGACACAATCGTTCCGTTCGGATGAAGAGGCCGAATCGTGCCGGCCGATACGTTCCCTTGTGCCGGGTGGCGTTGGCGGTCTCGCCGACGCCCCACCCGACCGACTCGGGGAACGGATGCCCATGACGACGACGACCGGACACGAGCCGCTCGCCCACGCCCACGCCCCGACCACCCCGGCGAGCGAGGCCGACTCCCTCCGCCAGCAGTTGCTCCAGGCCCAGCGGCTGAGCAGCGTGGGCGAGCTGGCGTCGAGCGTGGCGCACGAGTTCAACAACGTCATCGCCACCATCACCAACTACGCCAAGATCGGCCTGAAGGGGCAGACGCCGGCCGCCCAGGCGCAGGCGTTCGAGAAGATCCTGCGGGGCGGACAGCGGGCGGCGGCGGTGGTGAACAGCATGCTCGGGTTCGCCCGCAACAACGCGGCCACCCGCGAGAGCACCGACATCGTTCACCTGGTGGAAGAGGTGCTGCTGCTCACCGAGAAGGACCTGTCGAAGCACCGCGTCCACATGGAGAAGCGGTGGCACAGCCGGCCGTGGGCGGTGGTGGTGCCGGGGCAAATCGAGCAGATTCTGGTGAACCTGGTGATCAACGCGCGACAGGCCATGCCGACCGGCGGGCGGCTGCGGGTGGAGGTGGGCGAGAACCCGGCCGGCGACACGGTCGAGGTGAAGATCGCCGACACCGGCGGCGGCATCGCCCCGGACCACCTGCGGCAGATCTTCGAGCCGTTCTTCACCACCAAATCGCCCGACGAGTACGGACGCGGGGGCAGCGGACTGGGGCTGAGCGTGTGCCGGCAGATCGTCGAGCAGCACCACGGCCGCATCCGCGTGGAGAGCGTGCTCGGCAAGGGCAGCACGTTCACGCTGAAGCTGCCCAAGCGGCTGGCGGACGATCAGTGAATGAGCAAGGGGCAAGAAGCAGGGAGCAAGGGGCAAGGGGCAAGGAGCAAGGGAGCAGGCATTGTTTTCACTTGCTCCTTGCTCCTTGCTCCTTCACGCGGCGACGTCAGCCCGCATACCGCGTCGGGTCGGTCATCCCCGCGTCGCTGAACCCGAGTTTCCGCTCCGCACACTTGTTGCACGTGCCGCAGTGCAGATCCGTCACCGGGCGGAGGCACGAGAACGTGTGTTGCAGCGGCATCCCGGCCCCGCGCCGCAGCACGTCTTGTTTGTGCAACCCCATCGCCGCATACGGCCGCAGCACCGTCACCCGCCCGTTCACCGCCTTGCTCACGACCGCGGCGAACCCGTCGTAGAACTCGTCCGTCGCGTCCGGGAACGGGTTCGACGCGAGCGGGGCGGTGGCCACCTCGGGCACGCCGTTCAGGTGGCACCAGATCAGCGCCTTCGACAGCAGGAGGACGTTCCGACCGGGCAGGAAGACGGCCTCGTCCGGGGTGGTGTCGTCGGGCACGCCGGCCCCGCTCAGGCTCCAGTGTGGGCCGTACAGATCGACGACGGGCAGTTCGAGGGGGACGACCGGGGCGAGAACCGGCGAGCGGAGGGCGACGAGGAACCGCGTCAGGTGCAGGTACTCGACCGCCTCCCACACCGCCCCGGTGCGGACGTACAGCGGGACGACGCGGGGGTACGCCCGCACCGCCTCGCCCAACAGGATGGCGCTGTCGAGGCCGCCGCTCGCCAGCACGGCGAGGGGGGTGTCGGCGGGGGTCGGCCACGCGGTCATCGGCCGAACCCGCCGCCGCCGCCGCCCGGCCCGGCCCCGCGGGAGGGGTTGACGAAATCGCCCAGCAAGTTGTTCGCCTTGTCCACGTTCTCCACGCGAGTCATGGCGTACGCGCAATCGCCCGTCTGCCGGTACTCCAGGAACTGCCAGAAGGCGCCGTTCGTGGTCACGTTGGCGATGGAGCTGAGGGCCTTCTTGAAGGCGTTCGGCGGCTCGGACTCGTCCGCCTTGCCGAGCGGCCCCTTCCGCAGGTCGGTCACCAGGTCGGACGCATCCTTGGAGTCGGCCAGTTCCATGCCGGCGGCCATCCGCACGCCGTTCGTGCCGAACGACACCCAGGTGGCGAACACCGTCGCCTTGCCCATGGAGTCGCGGAGTTTGGTGAGCGAGCCGTCTTCCTTGATGGCCTCGCCGCTCGCCCCCAGCCACCCCTTGAGCGTGCCCTGGCAGCGGAACACGGTCCAGATCTGCCCGCGGGTGGCCAGCTTGCCGGTGGTGCCGATCTTCGTGTGCGTGCCGTCCCGCGGCTTCGACCGCGCGTTCTCGCCGGCGGCGTTCACCACCGAATTCGCGTTCGGCCCGGAGGCGGCCACGATGAGGGTGCGGGTGGGGCAGGCGGCCGACACCCCGCGGGACAGTTGCACCGTCCCGCCGTCGCCCATCTGCGAGCGGTCGAACTCGGGGGTGGTGCCGAACAGGTGCAACACGGAGGTCGAGTTGGCCTCGCGGGCGCACACGTAGTAGGCGATGTCGGTCTTCCCCAGGCCCAGCTTCTTCGCCGCCTCGTCGTAGATGCCCTGCGCCTCGGCGTCGTAGAACTTCTCCCCGTTCGACTGGATGGCCGGGTAGCTCCGCAGGGCTTTCAGGTTCACCCCGCGGATCACGTTGTAGTTGTCCGGCACGCACGCCACCATGTCTTCCGCCTTGGCCGCCCGCGCCACCACCACCCACACGATCGTGAAGGTGGCGATGAGCACGCTCATCAAGCTGCCGACGATGAGCAGCAGCAGCCAGTGGTTGAAGTAGGTCCGCGGCACCGCCTCGATCGTTCGCGGCTTCTTCTTCGGCTTCGCCTTCTCCTCGTCTTTCGGCTTGTCCGCCTTCTTCTCCTCGAAGGCGGTCGCGCTCGGCGCGGGGAACGCCTGGCTGCACTTCGGGCAGACGACCTCTTCGCCCCGCTTGGGCGGGTCTTCGAACCGCATCTTCGCCTTGCACGACGGGCAGCGGACGTCGAACGCCATGATTCCACCTGGAGTCTGCGACGGGGTGACGGTCTGCGTTCTATGCTATCCGGTCGCCGCCTGCCGCACAGCGGGGGAATGTCGCGGGTGCGCCTCGATGATTTCGGCGGACCCCCCACCCGGCTGCTGCGCAACCGACCTCCCCCGCAAGGGGGGAGGAGGGGGTTGATGACTCCGCCGCACGAGCCACCCACGCGACGACCCGCAAACCCCACCTCCCCCCTTGCGGGGGAGGTCGCCGGAGTGAGCGGAGCGAACCGGCGGGTGGGGGTACTGCCGAAATCCGGAGGCACACCCCACGTCGCGGTTCGCTCCGCGAACAGACGCCAACTCTTCGACCCGCGGAGCGTGGCGGCGACATTGCGTGAACTGGGCGGGCGATTTTGCTCACCGATTGGGCAGCGGCGGGGCGAAAATGAGACAACAGCGGGCAGGACAGTGCGGCGGAGATGAGAAATGAAAAAATAATGTGGCAGAGTTGCCGGTCGCCGGTGTAGATTCTTTGTAAACCGGCCTCGGGTCTGAGCCGTCTCGAAACACGAGTGGCTCGGATCGCTCCAGTCGGTGACTCCCCGTTCGGATAGTTCGTCCGGCGGTGGGTCTCGGTACAGTCCTACGGCGGCGGTCCCTCCATACTTCTTCCATCGCGCCGTGCGTGGCTGAGTCCCTTCCTCATCTCGGGAGTGTCAGATGCTGAATCGTGTCCGTGATCGGCGTGGGTTCACGCTGATCGAACTGCTGGTAGTGATCGCCATCATCGCCATCCTGATCGGCCTGCTCCTGCCGGCCGTGCAGAAGGTCCGCGAAGCGGCCGCCCGCATGTCGTGCAGCAACAACCTGAAACAACTCGGCCTCGCCGCCATGAACTACGAGAGCAGCCGCGGGGTTCTGCCGCCGGGCTGTGACCGGAACAACTTCGGCGCCACGTATCACATGCTGCCGTTCATCGAGCAGCAGGCCATCTTCGACAGCATCCTGATCGCCCCCACCACGAACATCAACTGGTGGAGTATCAACAACGGCGTCAGTTTCAACCGGCCGGGAAGCACCGGCTCTGCCACCGCCCCCCGACCGCCGGTGCGGTACAACTGCGAGGGCGAGATCAAGACCTTCCAGTGCCCCTCAGGCTCGGCGCCGTCGAGTACTCCGTCCGTTCTGATGGTCGCCCCGCAGTCGAACGGGACTCTGACGTCGGCCAACTACCTCGCCGGGGTCGGTAGTGGCTTCACCTTCTCGGGCGCTCCGGGGTCGATCGTCCTCGGGAAGAGCCACTACGCCCCGATGTTCGGGTACCCGCTCTTCTCCGCAGGCACCATCAACGGCGTCACCACGGGGGCGGGCCAGTTCAAGGGGATCTACGAGTTCAACATCGACGGCCGCGGTAACACCCTGGTGTCGATCACCGACGGCACCAGCAACACGATCGGGTTCATCGAGTACTCGAACTCCTGGGTCGACTTCGGTGCCGGGAACATTCTGACCGGCAACAGCTCAATCGCCTGGGTCAGCGGGATGATGTACACCTACTGGGAGATGGGACCGGTCGCGTCCGACGCCACCACTTATCCGACCATGCCTCGTGGCAAGTCCCCGTGGTTCCGCCCGAGCAGCGCGCACACCGGTATCGTCCAGGTGTCGATGGGTGACGGCTCGGTCCGTGGCCTCCGCACCACCATGAACTACTCCACGTTCGTGACCATGGGCGGGTCGCAAGACGGTCTGGTGCTCCTGGATAACTAAGCGACCGCCGGTACCCGAACGCGGGTCGGAGCGGATATCTGTGAGGGGTGGGGGGGGGGGGGGGGGGGGG
>JANNVG010000534.1:0-4850 GCA_031414395.1 Fimbriiglobus sp. | reverse complement strand
GTCCGCGTTCGCCAACTCCGCCAACTGGTCGTCGGTCAGCCCGACCGTCGGCACGCCCTTCCACACGGCCACGGTCGCGGGCACGGCGCCCGCCGCCCGCACCACGGCTTCGCACTCGCGGGCCACGTCCAAATTCACCGGCCGCGGCAGCCCGTGCGCGATCAGCGTGGATTCGAGGGCGACCACCGGGCGACCGGCGGCGAGGGCGGCGGCCACCTCGGGGGACACGTGCGGGCGGAAGGACATCGGCGGGCCTCGGTGGTGTGCAGTGTTCTGCTCGCTCCGCGAGCGGGTTTGGAAAGACCGCTCGCGGAGCGAGCAGAGCACACCCGTCGGGTGGCCAGAAAAGAAAGTAGATCGTATCGGTGTACTTCAACAAGCCTCCGCTCCGGACCCGCCGCCCCCGGATGTCCCAGTCCGTCGCCACGGTCATCATGTCCGGCCCCACCGCCGCCGGCCACACCGAACCGCCCGCCCCGGCCGAAGTGCTCCGCCGGGTGGGTGAGGCCGCGCCCGCGCTCTGGTTCCTGTCGGACATCCCGGCCGACCGCCGCGACGCCGTGCGGGCGGTGGTGTGGGAGCTGTGCCGCACGGGGCAACTGGAGGTGGGCGACTGGGTGGCCGGCCGCGGGCAGGGGTTCCGCCGCACTTCGACCGCCGCCGTCGTGGAGTCGCCCGCCGCGGTCGTCGCCGAAGACCCCGAATCCGTCCGCCGCCCGCTGCTGTCGCCCCGCCCGTCCGTCGTCACCCCGCTGCTCGTCGTCGTTCACGTCGTCTGGTATCTGGTCGGGTGGGTGGGCGCCGCCCAAGCGCACGCCGTGTCGGATTATTTGAAAGGCACCAACCACCCGATCGTCGATCCCATCCTGCTCCGCGCCGGCGGGGTGTCGGCCCCCACCCTGCTGGCCGGCGAGTGGTGGCGACTGCCCACCAGCCAGTTCGCACACGTCGGCCTGTTCCACCTGTTCGGTAACGTGGTCGTGCTGGCCCTGCTCGGCACACTGGCGGAGGCGGTGTGGGGGCGGTGGCGGTTCCTGCTCATCTACCTGACGGCCGGGCTGTCGGCGGCGGCCACGGCGATGGCCCTCCACCCGCTCGGCGGGCTGGGCGACGTGGAGGTGTACGGGTCGGCGTCGGGCGGCCTGTGGGGCGTGACGGTGGCCGTGCTGGCGTGGATGGCCCGCAACCTGAGCGTGGCCCCGCCGGCCGCGGCGACCGACTGCGTGCGGCGGGTGGTGGTGGTGGGGGTGATGAACCTGGTGGTCAGCTTCGCCCAGGGGGTGAGCGTGGGCGGGCTGCTCGGCGGGGCGGCCGGCGGGCTGGCGGTCGCCTTCTTCCTGGCGCGGCTGGGGCCGGGGCGTGCCGAACGCCGGCTGGCCATGCTCGGGCTGGTGCTCACCGCCGCCGCCTTCGCCGGCCTGCTCACCGCCGCCGTGTACATCAGCAAGGACTGGCAGACGGTGCGGCAGCGCGTGGCCCCGCCGCCCGTTCCTACAGACGCGAGCGACCCCCGCCCCTAAGATGAGGTGTTCCGCTTTCAACCCACCCCCCAGGTAGCTTGGCATCATGGACGCTGGCATCGTCGGCCTGCCGAACGTCGGGAAGAGTACGCTGTTCAACGCCCTCACCCTGAGCAAGTCCGCGCAGGCGGCCAACTACCCGTTCTGCACCATCGAGGCGAACACCGGCGTGGTGGTCATCCCCGACGGCCGGCTGGAGCGGATCACCAAGTACATCCCGCCGAAGAAGGTCATCCCGGCCGTCATGAAGCTGGTGGACATCGCCGGTCTGGTGAAAGGCGCGAGCAAGGGCGAGGGCCGGGGGAACGACTTCCTCGACGACATCCGCAACGTGGACGCCATCCTGCACGTCGTGCGGTGCTTCGAAGACCCGAACGTGATCCACGTGGACGGCCGCGTGAACCCGCTCGAAGACATCGACATCGTCGAACTGGAACTCATGCTGTCCGACCAGCAGACGCTGGAGAAGGCGGTGCGGAAGGCGGAGCGGGCGGCGAAGATCGGCGAGAAGGAGGCGGTCGGGCGGGCGGCGGCCATGCACAAGTGCATCGAACACCTGTCGAAGGACCAGCCGCTGCGGAAGCTGAAGATGACGGACGACGAGGCGAAGGCCATCCGCAGCCTGGGGCTGATGACGGCCAAGCCGATCCTGTACATCGCCAACGTGGGCGAGGACGACCTGGAAGGGAAGGGGCCGATGGTGCAACAGGTGCGCGACTTCGCCGCGAAGATCGGCGCGAGCGTGGTGCCCGTGTGCGCCAAGCTGGAGAGCGAGCTGGTGGACCTGGAAGGGGCGGAGCGGGCGGAGATGCTGGAAAGCATGGGCATCAAGGAGCCGGGGCTGGCGACGGTGGCCCGCGAGGCGTACCGCACGCTGGGCCTTCAGAGCTACTTCACGGCGGGCGAGAAGGAAGTGCGGGCGTGGACGTACCCGGCCGGGGCGAAGGCCCCGCAGGCGGCGGCGGTCATTCACACCGACTTCGAGAAGGGGTTCATCCGCGCGGAGATTTACAGCCTGCCCGACTTGGAGCAGTACAAGACGGAGAAGGACATCCGCGCCGCCGGCAAGATGCGCACCGAGGGCAAGGAGTACGTCATGCAGGACGGCGACATCTGCCACTTCTTGGTGAACAAGTGATGCGTTCGCCACCATTGCGAGCCTCGTAGGGCGGGTCGAGCGGCCGGGGATCGCGGTGGCATCGGCGGTGGGTCGGAGGTGATATGGGCAGCATAGGCCGGCCGCGACGCCCCGCCGTGCTTTGGTGGTTCCGGCGGGGCGTCGCGGCCGGCCTATGGTGGGGCGGAGGTGTTCGAGGTTCCGTATTCCTGATTGCACTCCCGGCCGCTCGACCCGCCCTACCATAGAATGGTGGCCGACGCCCCGGCGAAGACGTGAACTCCAACCCCGCACCCGCCTCCGCGAGTGGAACACTACCGCCAGCCAGCTCGGACTTGGTCATACGCGTCTCGCAGGGCGGCGGTCGGCGTGGCCCCGCCGCCCACATACCCGCTCATCGCCCCGCTCGGGCCGCTCGGCACCATCACCCGCGCCTCGTAACTGCCCGTCTCCGTGCGGGTCGGGCCGTACACCTTCGCCCCGATCTGCTGAAGCTCGGCCGTCAACTGGTCGGCCGTCGCACTCGTGCCGAGGGTCAGGTCGCGGCCGGTGCTGATCGCCCCTGGCCGGCGGTCGGGGATTCGGAGCGGCTCGTTCGACCCGTCGCGGCCGGTGGCGTCGGCCCGCAGCAGTGGGTCGCGGCCGTCCTTCGACCCGTACTGCTCGCGGCCGGTCGGCACGTTCGGCGGCGGAATCTTCTCGCCCAGCAGCGGGTCGTTCGCCCGCCCCTTGCTCAACTGCGACAGCCGCGCGTCGCGGTCGTTCGCACACCCGGCGAGGCCGACGAGCGCGCACCCGGCCATCACCGCGAGCGGGCGGCGGAGGGCGGTCAGCCATCGGCGGGGGGTGGTCATCGCAGCGGGTTCCAGTCTGAAGTGCTCTGCTCGCTCCGCGAGCGGGTTCCGAAGTCCGCTCGCGGAGCGAGCAGAGCACGTTGCCGAGTGCCATCGGCCGGTTCAATATGTAAAGTTTACCCCGGAACTCGCCCGGCCTGCCGCCCGGTCGCTCCGGAAATCGCCCGGTGTTCGGCGGCGGCGTGCGTGCGGCAACAGGCACAACGGTCGTGCCGGTCGGGCGAGATGCGGACTTCCCACAGACTGACGAAACCGGGCAGGGGCTGACATGGCGACACACACGATCGCGGTACTCGGCGGGGACGGCATCGGGCCGGAGGTCATCGCCCAGGCGGTGCGGGCCGTCGAGGCGGCGGTGGCCAAGCACGACCGCGGGCACGCCCTGCGGCTCACCCATTTACCGTGGGGGTCGGAGTATTACAAGAAGCACGGGCACATCCTGCCGGCCGACGGGTGGGACACGCTGGCGAAGCACGACGCCATCCTGTTCGGCGCCGTCGGCGACCCGAGCATCCCCGACACCATTCCGGTTCACCACCTGCTGCTGCCGATGCGGCGGCGGTTCGACCAGTACGTGAACCTGCGGCCGGCGTACCTGTTCGACGGCGTGCCGTGCCCGCTGGTGGGCAAGGCGCCCGGCAGCATCGACATGATGGTCTACCGCGAGAACACCGAAGGGGAGTACGCCCCCGTGGGCGGCAAGTTGTACCCGGACACCGACAAGGAAGTGGCGGTGCAGACGAGCGTGTTCACGCGGGCCGGGTGCGAGCGGATCATCCGGGCGGCATTTGAAGGGGCACGCAAGCGCCCGCGGAAGAAGCTCACCAGCATCACCAAATCGAACGCCCTGCTGTACGGCATGACCCTGTGGGACGCGGCCTACGAGGCTGTGCGGAAGGACTTCCCGGACGTGCAATCTCACAGCCTCCTGGTGGACGCGGCGGCGATGGACTTCGTGCGGAAGCCGGAGGCGTTCGACGTGGTGGTGGCGAGCAACCTGTTCGGCGACATCCTGACCGACCTGAGCGCGGCGGTGGCCGGCAGCATCGGGCTGGCCAGCAGCGCGAACGTCAACCCGACGAAGCAGTTCCCGAGCATGTTCGAGCCGGTGCACGGCAGCGCCCCGGACATCGCCGGACAGGGCGTCGCCAACCCGCTCGCGGCCGTGCTGAGCGGGGCGCTGCTGCTCGACCACCTCGACCTGAAGGCGAGCGCGAACGCCGTGCGGGCCGCGGTGGCGGCCGTGCTGAAGACGGACACGTCGCGCACGAAAGACGTGGGCGGCAGTGCCACCACCGTGCAGGTGGGCGACGCCGTCGTGGCGGCCGTGTGAACGAGCCGCGCCGACCCCGGCGGCGG
>JANNVG010000533.1:0-5143 GCA_031414395.1 Fimbriiglobus sp. | reverse complement strand
GGCGCGGGGGGGGCGGCGCCCCCGCCGGCGGGGGTGGGGGGGGGGGTCGGGCGGGGGGGGGGGGGGGGGGGGGGGGTGGGGGGGGCCCGGGGGGCGCGCGCCGGGGTCGCCCTTCCCCCCCCCCGCCCCCCCCCCCCGCCGGTTCACCAAGTCGAGCCAGTTGCCGCGCCACGTCCAGCACCTGCCGTGCCCCGCCGGGGTGCAGTTCGCCCACCGCGAACCGCGTGCGTCCGGTGCGGTCGTACTCCTCGATAGCCTCCACGCGGTCGAGCACGTCCGATTCGGTCGTCTCGCGGCGGGGGTGAAACTGCGGCGGACCGTCTTCGCGCAGGAACGGGTCACGATCCGACAGGATGGCGGCGGCGACGGCGGCACGGGCGGCGACACCGAGCGCCGCCCCTTCGAGCAGCATCCGCCCGACCCGCGGGTGAACGGGCAACTCCGCCAGCCGCTTGCCGAGCGGTGACAGTGCGTTGTCACTCATCGCCCCGAGCAGCCGCAATAACTCCAGCGCGTGTGCCACCGCCTCCGGCTTCGGCGGGTCGAACCAGCCGAACGCGGTCGGGTCTTCACCCGCGTCCAGCAGGTGCAACACCGCCCCGCACACGTCGGCCCGGCGGATTTCCGGCTCGGTGTGCTCGGCCCGCGCGCGGTGGCCGTGTTCGTCCCACAGCCGCACGCACACGCCCGGTTGTGTCCGCCCGGCCCGACCCGCCCGCTGGTCGGCCGACGCCCGCGAGATGTTCGCCAGCCGTAGGCGGTCCATGCCGACGCCGGCGTCGAACTCCAACTGCCGGGCCAGTCCGCTGTCCACCACCGCCGTCACGCCGTCCACCGTCACCGAAGTTTCCGCCACGTTCGTGGCCAGCACCACCTTGCGGCGGTCGAGCTTCCGCAACGCCCGGTCTTGCTGCTCCGGCGGCAAGTCGCCGTGCAGCAGCAGCAGTTCGATGCCCTGATTTTCCAGGTCGGCGAGCAGATTGGCCGTGCGGCGAATTTCACCCATGCCGGGCAGGAAGGCGAGCACATCGCCCGACGTTTCACGCAACACGTCTCGCACTGTAGACGCCACCGCATCCGGCGCACGCACGTCCGTCGGCCGCGGGCGATACCGGATGTGGACGGGGAAGCTTCGCCCTTCGCTGGTCACGATCGGCGCGTCGCCCAGGTACGCCGAGATCGGCCCGGCGTCCAATGTCGCCGACATCACCACCACTTGCAAATCCGGCCGCACGGCTTGTCGCACCAGTCGCACCAAGGCGAGCGCGAGGTCGGCATCAATCCCCCGCTCGTGGAACTCGTCGAACACCACGCACGACACATTTTCAAGAAACGGGTCGGCGTGCAGTTCCCGCAACAGAATGCCAGGCGTCATCACCACCACCCGCGTTTCTCTTCCCGCCTTGCGATCAAACCGCACGTGGTAGCCGAACGTGCGGCCCAGCTCGGTGCCGTGTTCGTGGGCCATCCGCCGGGCGGCGGCACGGGCGGCCACCCGCCGCGGTTCGAGCATCACGATCCGCCCCGGCCGATCCGCGAACGCCGTCAGAATGGCCGGCGGCACGCGGGTGGTCTTGCCCGCACCCGTCGGGGCACGCAGGATCACCGCCCCCGCGGCTCGCAGTTGCGCCACGAGTTCTGGCAGCACGACATCAATCGGCAGTGGTGGAAGGGGCATGGGGATAGGGTATTCCTGGTGAACCGGCGGCGTGAGCCGCCTGGGTGGGAAGCACCCACGGGCTGACGCCCGCGGTTCGCCAGTACAGCCTGCCTTGACGCCCCCGCCAACTCGGCGTATCTAGCGCCGGTTCCGCATCCTGACTGAGATTGCGCTGATGACCACCCCCGCCGCCGTTCCGCTGTGCGACATCCTCGGTCAGTACAAGCGGCTTCAGCCGGAAATCGACGCGGCCGTGCTGCGGGTGCTGGCGTCCGGTCAGGTCATCTTGGGTCCGGAAGTGGCGGCGTTTGAGCGCGAACTGGCCGACTACTGCGGGGCGAAGTTCGGCCTGGGGTGCGGCAGCGGCACGGATGCGCTGTTGCTCGCCCTGCACGGCCTCGACATCGGCCCCGGCGACGAAGTCATCCTCCCGCCGTTCACCTTCTTCGCCACCCTCGGCAGCATCCTGCGCGTCGGGGCCACGCCGGTGTTCGCCGACATCGACCCGCTCACGTTCAACATCGACCCCGACGAGATCGAGAAGAAGATCACGCGGCAGACGAAGGCGATCATGCCGGTGCATTTGTTCGGACAGTGTGCCGACATGGAGCCGATTGAAGCGCTGGCGTCGCAGTTCGGCCTGCACGTCATCGAAGACGCAGCGCAGTCGCACGGGGCGTGCTACGAGCGGCGGAAGTGCGGCACGCTCGGCGTGGTCAGTTGCTTCAGCTTCTACCCGAGCAAGAACGTCGGCACGCTCGGCGACGCCGGAGCGGTGACGACCTCCGACGAAGCTGTTTACAAAAAGATGGTGGCCCTGCGGAACCACGGCAGCGAGGTGAAGTACTTCCACAAGTACGTCGGGTGGAACGCCCGCATCGACGCCATCCACGCGGCGATTCTGCGGGTGAAGCTGCCGCACACGGAAGCGTGGGTCGCCGGCCGGCGGGCGGCGGCGAAGCGGTACGACGCGCTCATCGAAGAGTACCGTCTGAACGGCATCTTCCACCGCCCGACGGTGAAGCCCTACGGCCGGCACTCGTTCAATCAGTACGTGGTGCGGGTGGCCCCGCACGACCGCGACGCGATGGTGGCCCACCTGAAGAAGGAGGGCGTGGGCTGCGAGATTTACTACCCGCTGAGTTTGCACCAGCAGGAGTGCGTGTCGCACATGGGGTTGAAGGAAGGCAGCTTCCCGCACAGCGAGGCGGCGGCGAAGGCGGTGCTGGCCCTGCCGATGTTCCCGGAGATTACGGAAACCCAGCAGCGGCGGGTGATGGACGTGTGCCAGGCGTATGTGCGACAGACCGTGAAGCTGGTGGCGTGATGATGGAAACGGGAACGCAGTGACCGGGTGGCACACAACCCATCGATCCCCGCCGCGGAGCGGCGACTGCCTGTAGCCAGGGGTGGAGCGAGCCGAAGGCGAGCGCAACCCCTGGTGTGGTGGTTTCACGAACCGCCCCGGAGGGGCGGCTGCACTTCAGTTGTGCAACCGCCCCTCCGGGGCGGGATCATTTCGGTTCCGCGTGTCCAGGGGTTTCGTCGCGTCTGCGACGCTCCGTCACCCCTGGCTACAGGCAGTCGCCGCTCCGCGGCTGGTGGCTGGCTACGTGGGTTCGGCGCTCGCACTCGCGGGCCGGGTTCGCCTATGATGCCCGCATGTCCGCTTCCGCCCTCCTCAAGTCCGTCCTCGCGTCTCCGGACGACGACCTGCCGCGGCTGGTGTACGCCGACTGGCTGGACGAACACGGCGATCCCGCCCGTGCTGAGTTCATCCGCACGCAAATCGAACTGGCGAAACTGCCCGACCACGACCCGCGTTCCCGCCACCTCGAAGACCGCGAACATGAACTGTTGAATGAACACGAACCGGGGTGGTTCTCGGAACGGAACGGCTTGCAGGAATGGGAGTGGCGCCGGGGATTTGTGGATGAAATCGCAGCGGGTAACGGACGGCTCGAGTCGGGGTTGAGTGGAGCAACTTCGGAACACCCACTCACCTCGATTCGCAGCCTGGGTGCGAACCTCGGTGACGACAGCACACCAATGGATTGGATCGGCGCGCCGTGGGTGTCGGGGGTGCGATCTTTGTCGGTTGCGGGAACCTACTGCCCAGTAGACGACCTGACGACATTCCTCGACGTCGCTGACCCGCCCCACCTACGTCACATCGACGTGAGCAACAGTCCGAGTCTCTTTAACATCTCTGACCCCTTCCGCGCGAACACCGTGCGGACTCGCCTCCGCTCACTCAAACTTGGCGGGTTGACGAGGTCAATGTACACTTCGGACTCGCTGAACCCGATCGCCATGGGTGATGTGTTCCGCCATGCTCCACTCGAACACCTCTCTTGTTTCGACGTTGGCATCACCTCTGACGGCCTCCGCACGCTCTTGGTCGCTCCGTTCGCCGGCACGCTGAAGCACCTCGATATCTCGGACAACCCCATCGCCCCGGATGCGTATCGGGCGTTTCAGCAGTGCCACCCGGCCATGCGGCTCGACAAGCTCGACGTGAGCGGCACGCCGCTCGCCGGCATCTCGCTGGAACCGTTGTTGAACGCGGCTTCGTTGCGAAGCCTCACTAAACTGGAGATGAACGGCTGCGGGTCGGCCCGACGGAACATGGAGGTGTTGGCGAACTCGGCGTTCTGGAATCAGGCCACCGAGCTGCGTGCCCACAGCGGCACCATCCCCGCCAGCACGCTCGAACCGCTCTGCCGGTCGGCCGGCCCGCCGGGGTTGCGACTGCTCGACCTCGCCGACAACTACCTCCGCACCGAAGGCGTGCGGATGCTGTGCGAAGCGCCGTGGGCCGGGTCGCTGACGTGGCTCGCCCTGTCGCGGAACTACCTCGAAGATTACTCGTGCCAGGTTTTGGCGGAATCGGGACGGTTCACCAACCTACGAACACTTCACCTCGCCCATGCCAAAATGGGAGCGCATCCATCAACAGGGGGCGAATGGATCACAGACCGCGGAGCAATGGCACTCGCCGAACACCCGTCACTCGCCAACCTGCGGTTGCTCACCCTCAGCCACACAGCAATTTCAGACTCGGCGGTCGATGTGGTGGTGAACGCTCCATTCTGGAGGCTGTTCGGGCTGGGCGTTGGCGAATGCAACCTGAGTCCGATGGCGGTGCGGGTGCTGGCGAACTCCCCGCGGTTGGGGCGGTTCACTTGGCTCGACATTTCCCACAACCGGCGGCTCGGCGGACAAGCCCTGCGCCCGCTCGCGGAGTCGCCGTACCTGAACCGCATGTGCGAACTGGACTGCGGCGGCATCGACATCGCCGACGACGTGCGGGCCATCCTCCGCGAGCGGCTCGGCCCGCGGTTCAGCCACTGAAGGCCGCGTGTGCCTTTCGATTCTGGGCGAACCCGGCCCGCAAGGGCCGCGGGTGCGTACCACTTGCCCCACGCACCCGCCGCCCGTGCGGGCCGGGTTCGCCTCAAAACAGAAACCGCCGCCACCCAA
>JANNVG010000532.1:0-2042 GCA_031414395.1 Fimbriiglobus sp. | reverse complement strand
CAGGCGGCTCACGCCGCCGGTTCACCGGGACACCCACTGTGTCGGGATTGTGAAGGGCACGCCAATCCGTCGGAATCATGTCGTTCTTCGTCGCAGGCCTCGCATACTGAGTTCGGTTGAACGGGTGTCTCCCCACACGAGAGTTCTCATGCCTTCGCAATCCCCCCTGTTCGCGTCGGTGGTGTCGGACCCGGAGTTGATGGCCGAGCTGCAATCGCGGATGAAGAAGTCGCACTCGGCGCAGGCGGAAACGCTGGAGTCGATGGGGCTGGAACTGCCCCTCGGCGGGCTGCGGGCGGTGGTCGAAGGGAAGATGGCGGAGTCGGCCGAGGCGCAGTCGTTCGCCGAAGCGATCGTCCTGCTCGACGGCCGCCCGTCGCTGTTGGTGACGAACGACCAGTTCGCCGAGCCGGACACCAACTACTGGAAGACGCGGCTGAACCCGCACCGGGAGGCGATGAAGCGGGTCATTCAGTCGGTCGGGCGGGTGGAACTGACCGGCCACCCGAGCTTCGAGTGGGTGGGCACCGGGTGGGTGATCGGCGAGCGGCTGATCGCCACCAACCGGCACGTGGCGATGGTGTTCGCGCAGCGGGGCGGGGCCGGGTTCGCGTTCCGCCAGGGGCAGGGCGGCGGGGCGATGACGGCGCGGCTGGACTTCCGGGAGGAGTTCGGCGGGTCGGGCGAGAAGCAGGTGGGGGTGAGGCGGGTGCTGTACATGGCCCCGGACACGCCCGGCCAGCCGGACATGGCGGTACTGGAACTGACCGACACGGTGGGCAGCCCGCCGCCGCTGGCGCTGGCCGAGCGGAGCCGCACCCGCGGGGCGGTGGCCGCCATCGGCTACCCGGCGCACGACTCCCGCAACGGGGCGGACGCCATGCACAAGGTGTTCGGCGAGATTTTCGACGTGAAGCGGTTCGCCCCCGGCTTCCTGATGCCCGACGCGGACGCCAACACCCTGCGGCACAACTGCTCGACCCTGGGCGGCAACTCCGGGTCGGCGGTGGTGGACGTGGCCAGCGGGCGGGTGATCGGCCTGCACTTCGGCGGGCAGTTCAAGACGGCCAACTACGCGGTGAAAGCGGAGGTCATCCGCGGGGTGCTGGCCGGCCTACAGACCGGCCGCACGTCCTTCGTGGGGGCGGGCGAGGGCGAGTCGGAGGCGACGGTCGCCTCGCTGGCCAGCCGCGAGGGGTACAAGGCCGACTTCCTGGGTAGCGGCAAGCGGGTGAAGCTGCCCGACCTGACGGCCGACCAGCAGGAGGACGCCGTGCCGGTGAACGGCGGGTCGGACTTCGTGCTGACCTACACCCACTTCTCGGTCGCCCTGTGTGCCAGCCGGCGGATGTGCTACTACGCGGCGGTGAACATCGACGGCAGTCAGTCGATCAACCTGCGGCGGACGGGCAGTTGGGCGTTCGACCCCCGCATCCCGGCCTCCGCCCAGGCGGGCAACGACCTGTACGCCGGCAACAAGCTGGACCGCGGGCACATGGTGCGGCGGCTCGACCCGGTGTGGGGCACCCAGGCGGCCGGCAAGCAGGCGAACGCCGACACCTTCTTCTTCACCAACTCGTGCCCGCAGGTGGACCGGCTGAACCAGGGCATCTGGAACGACCTGGAGGACTACCTGCTGAACAACGCCAACGAGCAGAACTTCAAGGCGAGCGTGTTCACCGGCCCGGTGTTCCACGAGTCCGACCGCGAGTACCGCGGGTTCCGCCTGCCGCAAGACTTCTGGAAGGTGGCGGTCATGGTGAAGGCGAACGGCAAGCTGTCGGCGACGGCGTACATGCTCACCCAGAAGCACCTGCTCGGCGGCCTCGAAGAGGGGCCGGCGGGGTTCGTGTTCGGCGCCTACCGCACCTACCAGGTGCCGGTGGCGCGAGTGGAGCGGCTGACCGGGCTGTCGTTCGGCAACCTGTCCACGTTCGACCCGCTGTTCGGGCAGGAGGGGGTGGGCGAGGCCGACGCCCGTGAGGTCCGCGGCCCGGACGATCTGGTGCTGTAAACCGCCGGCGGGCGAGCCGAGCGGCGTG
>JANNVG010000531.1:0-3763 GCA_031414395.1 Fimbriiglobus sp. | reverse complement strand
GCCGAGTTCGCGGAGCTTGGCGGCCAGTTTCTCCTTCGCCGCTCGCTCGGCGTCCCGCTCCAGTTCCATCGCGTTGGCCCGCCGCTTCTCCTTGTCGGCCCGCCGCTGCGCACTCTTCGCCCGCTGCTCCGCCTCTTTCGTCAGCCGTTCGGCCTCCACCCGTGCCCGCTCCAACTCCAAGAACGATTGGAACCGTGTCCCGTCCGGCCGCAGGATCGTCAGTTCCCCGTCGGCTTCCCACCCGAAGCGGATGCCCAACCGCGGGCTGACGAACGCCTCCGTGTTGCCCACTTCGGGGAATCGGCGACGCTTCCGCACCCGAATCGAAACCCCGTTCAGATCCGGGTCGATGACGTAATACTCTTCGGCACCGTACTCCAGGTAGAACTCTCGCTTCGCGTCCATCTCACGCTGGGTGTTGCTCGGTGACAGCACCTCGAAGATCACTTGCGGGAAGGTGTCGCCCTCCTCCCACACCTTGTAGCTGCCGCGGTGCCCCGCCGGGCGGCCGAACGCCACGTACACGTCCGGGGCGGTACACAACCGCGTGTTGTCCTCGACCGGGTAGATGAGGTTGTCGGCCGCCACCAGCACGTCGGCGCGGTCGGCGAACATCAGGGCGATGTTCTCCCGCACGGCGACGATCCACTGGTATTGCAGGGTGTTCTCGGCCATCGGCTTGCCGTCCGAGTCGGGATACACGATGGGGGCGAGCGGCATGACGGCGGGGGGGGGCATTACTCCGGCTCCGTGAGTGCTGCAATTGTACCCGACGAATCGGCCGTCCGCCCGACGGCCAGCAGCGTGTACCCGTCGTCCGCGTCGGCGGGGGTGAACACCGCGTCGGTCACGCCCCGCACGAAGTCGTTCAGCGATTTCCCGCGGTGGTCGTCGGCCGCGGCTCGCACGTCCGGCCGTTTGTCGGCCGCCGCCCCGCCCGCCAGCAGCAGCAGCCGCTCACCCGGTTGCAGTTCACCCGTCAGGTCGGAGTACCCGGCGTCGGACTGACCGACGAACGCCCCCACGCCGTGCCACAGTTTCGCCTGTCCAGCCGTCGGCACGAACACCGGCGGCGGGTGCCCGCCGCAGGCCACGACCACTTTTCCTGTGGCGTGCAACTCACCCACCGTCGCGGCGAGCATGGCGGTGCCGGGTAAGCCGAGCTGCCGCACGCGGCGGTTCGCGTCGGTCAGTGCGGCAGCCGGTTCCGCACCCGGCCGGCTGAGGAACCGGGCGAGCGCCTCGGCCAGCGCCGCCCCGGTCGTCACGCCCATCCCGCCGACGGTGAGCAACACGAACCGCAGCCCGTCGCCCACCGCGACGACATCGCATGTACACACCCCCCCGCGTGATGGCGGTCGGCACACCCAATCGGCTTCGACACCCACCAGCGACACCGGCGGTTCGGGGGCGAAGGTGGTGAGCGTGCGGCGGGCGAAGGCGGTATCGAACTCCGTCTGGCGGAAGTGCTTCCCGAGCCGTTCGCTCAACTCGACCGCCTCCCCGCCCTTCGCCACCACCCGCGACAACTCCGAATAACTGCGGAGCAGCGCGTTCACCTGGGCGACGAGAATGTCCGCATCGACGGGCCGAAGCAGGCACACGTCGGCCCCGGCGTCGTACCCGGTGGGGGCGGCGTGGGCGGCGTCCGGGGCGAACAGCCAGAGGATCGGCCGGGGCGAAACGGCGTCCACACGCCGGCGGCGGGTGAAGGCGACGGCGGCATCGGGCGGACCGTCCACGAGCACCAGCACGGCCGCGATGTCGGTCGGCAAACTTGAAGCCGTGAACGGGAATGCGGCTACCGCGAACCCGCCGCGGGTGAGCGGGCCGGCCACGTCGGGCGGCACCTCGCGCTCGGTTGTGATGACCGCCACCGTCTTCTTCCCGGTTGCCATACCCGCCCTCCCTGGACCCGCGGCCGTCGTGCCCTGTTATAATCGGAGTGCGGGCCGTCCGCCTGCGCCGATCTGCCGCCGACCCGAGGCCCGCCGTGCCCATCCAATTGGAACTCAAGCGGATCATCATCAACGAGATCGACGAGGATCAGGTGATCGTGCTGAACGAGACGGGCGGCGACCGCAGCCTGCCCATCGTCATCGGCCTGTTCGAGGCCACCAGCATCGACCGCCGGGTGAAGGGCCTGCCCACCCCCCGCCCGCTCACGCACGACCTGATCGTGAACAGCATCGAGCAACTCGGCGGGGAGATCCAGGACATCCTCATCAACGACCTGCGAGATCAAACGTACTTCGCCAAGCTGCGGGTGCGGCAGGACGGCGAGCTGCGGGAGGTGGACTGCCGGCCGAGCGACGCCGTGGCCGTGGCGGTCACGGCGAAGGTGCCGATTTATGTGAACGAGAGCGTGCTGGGGGATGCGCTGGATGAGGATTGATGGAACCGGGAACGGAGTGACCGGGTGGATTGAACACCCACCCCGTCACTCCGTTCCCGGTTCCAGGGTACAATTCGCCAACTCACCGGAGCCTACGATGTTCCTCCGCTCGCTCATCGCCGTCGCCCTCCTTGCCCCCTTCGCCGTCGCCGACGACAAGTCGGAAGGGGCGAAGGTGTACAAGAAGGCGGTGGCGTCGGTCGTGTGGGTGCATTCGCAGCGGGATTCCGGGCTGGCGAGCGGCAGCGGGTCGCTGGTGGACCTCGACCGCCGGCTGGTGCTCACCAACTATCACGTGGTGCTCGACAACCCGTCGGCGAAGGTGTTCTTCCCGCACTTCCGCGACGGCACGCCGGTGGCCGAGAAGGACTACTACCGCGACCGGGCGAAGCGGCTGGCCATCAACGCCCGCGTCATCGCCGTGGACAAGAAGGCCGACCTCGCCGTCCTGCGACTGGACTCCGTGCCGGACAACACCGAGGCCATCCCGCTCGCGTCGGCCAGCCCCGACCCCGGCGACTCGGTGCATTCCATCGGCAGTGCGGGCAAGTCCGACGCCCTGTTCGGGTATGTGAAGGGGGCGGTGCGGCAGGTGTACAAGAAGGAGTGGAAGGCGGAGGTGGCGCCGAAGAAGGTGGCCACGTTCGAGGCGAAAGTGATCGAGACCGACTCGGCCACCAACCCCGGCGACAGCGGCGGGCCGCTGCTGAACGCGAAGGGCGAGCTGGTGGGCGTGACCCAGGGCGGGGCGCTGAACGCCCAACTGGTGAGCACCTTCATCGACGTGTCGGAGGTGAAGCAACTGCTGGCCACGAAGGCGGTGAAGGAGGTGAAGGCGGAGAAGCCCGTGGTGAAGAAGGAGCGGACGACGCCGGCGGTGAGCGACGAGGCGAAGCTGTTTTCCGACGACGCGATCAAGGCGGCGAACGCGGCGGTGGCCGAACTGTTCAAGGGCGATCTGGACGTGATGATCGAGACGCACGCCGTGGCGACGACCGACGAGAAGCAGTTGGCCGAGATCCGCAAGGACAAGGCGGCGCGGGAGGAGTACATGAAGAAGTTCACCCGCAGCCGGATGGTGCTGAAGGAGGCCGACGTGGGCATCGTCATCGTGAAAGACCCGAAGACGCTGTACGTTGAGTTGACCGGCCCGGCCGAGAAGCTGTTCCCCGCCGACATGACCAAGAAGCTGGTGGCCGCCCTGACCGACGGGCTGAAGGCCAACAAGCCGGACGACGCAATGAAGGGCGCACTTCAACTGCTCAAGAGCGAACGGAAGGAGACGAAGTGAGCATCCTGCTGCTGTGCGACGACCTGCTGTTCGGCAGCAAGGTGACGACCACCGGGCGGGCGCACGGCATCCCGGTG
>JANNVG010000530.1:0-1754 GCA_031414395.1 Fimbriiglobus sp. | reverse complement strand
CCGTCTCGCCCGCCCTACAAATAGGTCCATGAACACGCTCGCCCTCCCGCTCCTCCGCTCCGACGGCACCTCGGCCCCGCTTTCGGCGTTCCTGACCACGCCGAAGACGATGGTCATCTTCACCCGGCACCTGAACTGAGTGATCTGCTTCAGTCACCTGGTTCAGGTGGCGAAAGCGGCGGACAAATTCAAGGCCGCGAACTGCAACGTGGTGGTCGTCTCGCAGGGCCAGCCGCAGGTGCTGGCGCACTTCGAGAAGCGGAACGGCTTCCCGTTCCCGGTGCTGGGCGACCCCGACCGCGTGGCGTACAAGGCGTTCGGCCTCGAACGGGTCTGGTGGTTCACCTTCCTGTTCCCGTGGGTGCTGTGGGGGTATCTGGTGCGAATTTTCACGGGCACCATTCCAAAGATGCCGTACCTGAGCGAAGACGTGACCCAACTCGGTGGCAACTTCCTGCTCGATCAGGCGGGGATGGTGCTGTGGTCGTTCAGATCCGGCGACCCGAGCCAGCGGCCGACCGTGGAGGCGATGTTGAAAGCGATCAGCGGCGCATGACCAGCGGCCCCTTCCGCTGCGAGTATTCGAGGAACTCGGCCACGAGCGGGCCGGCGGGTTTCGCCCCGGCCCGGTGTTCCGCCACCGTGGACCCGAAGTAGTGGCTCACCCACCCGTCCACCGTGCCGTCGGTCGCGTCGATGAACCTGTCCAGGTCGGCGAGCGTGCAGTTCAGCGGGAACGTCTCTTCCACCACCAGCGGCTTGCCGAGGTCATACGCCGACAGTGCCGCCTTGTCCTTTTCGAGCTGGTTCCGACCGGGGTACAAGTGAACGCTGACGAAGTCGAGGTATTCGGCCGTCCGCGGGGTGTAGAACACGGGTTTCGCCGTCGGCCACACCTGCGACCACGGGATTTCGCCCACCGTCACCAGCGTCTGCCGGTCGTGCGCCCGGATCGCCCGCACCAACTGCTTCACCCACGCCTCGGCGATCCGTTCGCGGGTGCGGCCGGCCGGCGTGTTGCTGACCCGCTGCACGAAGTGGAACCCGCCGAGTTCGTCGGACAGCCACGGGTGTTCGCCCGGCTTCGGTTCGCCGATGATCGGTTCGTTCGTCAGGTTGTAGCAGAACACGGCCGGGTGCCCGGCACACGCCCCGGCCACCGCCTCCCAGAACACGGCTTGCGCCGCCCACCGCTCAGATTCGGGCAGGGCGTCGTACCACGCCGGGATGCGGCTCTTGCGATAGCAGTTCAGCCCGGTGAGGTCGAGGTACAGGCCGGTGTCGCGCGCGAGGTCGAGCAGCGCACGCAGGCGGGCGAGTTGCTCCGGCCTGGGCCGATCCGGTGCGGCCATGTACGTCTCGAACTGCAAGTGCCACCGCACCACGTTCGCCCCGAGCCGCTTCATCTCGCGGAAGTCCTTCTCGATCCGCTGCCAACCTTCCGGCGTGTGCCACTCCTCTTCGGCGAGGTGGTCGAACAGGCCGAGGTAGTTGAACCCCCACGGGGTGAAGCGTTCGCCGGTGGACAGCACGAAGTGGGAACGGTCGTCGCTCACCTTCACCCGCGGCGTCTCTGGCGCAGGAGGCGGGGTTGATGGGGCGAGGGCGACGTACAGAACGCCGACGCCGACGAGTGCGAGGAGCAGGCGAAGGGATGCAGGGAATGGCACGGAACGACCCAGGGGAGGTTCCGGACATGGTAGTGAGTGGTGGAACCGGGAACGCAGTGACCGGGTGGTAACTTACCCACCCGG
>JANNVG010000529.1:0-10982 GCA_031414395.1 Fimbriiglobus sp. | reverse complement strand
GGTTCTGCTCCATTTCGCTGGGCTCCGCGACGGTCTGGGTGGGGGTGGGTTTACGCCCCACCCGCGCCCTAGGGGTCGCGGTTCCATTTACTGCGGCGGTTTGCCGCCACCAGGTTTGGCTCCGCCACCACCACCAGCGGCCGGGGCACCGCCCGCCGGCTTCGCCCCACCACCCGCGCCGCCGGCACCTCCGGCCGGTGGTTTGCCGCCCCCGCCGGCGGGGGCTTTGCCCGCCCCGCGGCCGGACGGGTCGCCCTCCTCGCGGATCCCCTTGGCCTTGTCGCCCAGGATGGCCTTCGGGTTGATGACCACCACGTCGCCCTCGCTCAGCCCCTTCTTCACTTCCACCTTCTTGTCGTTGAAGATGCCCAGTTCCACCTCCCGCTCGACCGGCTGGTTGTTCTCGATCACGTACACCTTGCGGGCGCTGCCCATGTCGGACGAGCCGACCACCGCTTGCAGGGGCACGGTCAGCACCTTCGTGTCGCCGGGGTCCACCTGGATGGTCACTTCGGCGCTGTAGTCCGGCTTCAGCCCGGTCACGTCGGTGTCCTCGATGCTGACGATGGTGGGGAACAGCTTCACGTCACTCGACGACCAGTCGGCCTGCGCGGCCACCGCCGCCACGCTCTTCACCCGCCCGACGAACGTGCGGTTGGCGAAGGCGTCGACGCGGATGAGGGCCGTCTGGCCGGGGCGGGCGACGTAGTACTCCTTGTCTTTGACCGACTCGCGGGCCACGTCCAGCACGTGCTCGGAGTGGAACATGAGACGGCTGAAGGCGTGCGGGTTGGCCAGCAGGCCGGCGCGGAGGGCCTCGTACGCGCCGGTCGGCCGGCGGTCGTCCCCGCGGATGCGGGACACGAGCGCCTCGTGGATCTTGGTGTTCACCTGCATCCGCGTCAGGTCGGGGATGCGGAGCAGCTTCTGCCCCTCCTTCACCTGCGCGCCCACCTGGATCATGCCCTCCGTGCCGCTGCTGAACCGGCTGGACGGGTCCTTGTAGTACACCGCCATGCCCGACTGCGGGGCGTACATCTTGCACGCGGCCAACTGCTCCTGGATCTCGGTCAGGTTGCTCAACTCTTGCAGGTGGACGGTGTCGGCCGTGCCCGCCTCCGTCACCGCCTGCTCCTCCTTGGCGAGCGCCTGGAGGACCGACTGTTTGACCCCGACGATGGCCACCTTCACCTTGCTCAGCAGGTCGGTCAACTCTCGCTTGCGGGTGTACATCTCGAGGGCGTACTTCTCCTTCCCCAGCTTCTCCACCTTGTCGCGGGCGCTATCGAACTTGGCGATCTCGACGCCCACCTGGCTGGGCGTCTGGTACCCGCTGCGGGCCGCCCGCTCCACCCACGCGCTGCGGTCGCGGTACGCCTCCAGGTCCGACTTGGCCAGCTTGAGCTGCGCCGACAGGTCGTCCACCTTCATGCGGAACTCGCCCTTCTCTTCCAGGCTGGCCACCCCGCCGGCGAGCGCCGCGAGCGGGTCCCGCTCGGCGTTCCGGCTGACGCCCAAGAACTTCTCCAGGTCGATCTCGGCCACCTCCAGCGCCGCCTGCTTCTGGGTGATGTCCGAGCCGTTGGACAGCCGCTGGATGTCCAAATCCAACTTCGCCTTGATGTACGCCGCGTACGCCTTCGCCACCACGATGTTCTGGGTGGCCTCCTGGTCTCGCAGGGCGGAGTCGTCCAACTCCACCACCAGTTGGCCTTTCGTCACCTGCGTGCCGTCGTCGATCACCCGCTTGATGGAGCTGGCGAACGTGCCGCGGGCGCCGGCCTTCACCCGGCACACGATCTCCTGGTTGTTGGCCGACTCGAGCGTGCCGCGTTCCACCACCGTGACGGGCAGCGGCTCGCTCTGCACCACGTGCGTGAGCAGGTCGGGCCGCTTCTGCTGGAACAGGCCGAGTTGGGGCAAAATGAAGAAGCCGGCCGTCGCCCCGCCGGCGACCACCGCGACGGCCATGCCGCCGAGCAGCAGCCACTTCCGCTTGCGGCGGGGGCGGGGTTCGTCATCGACCGCCCGTCGGGCCGGCGGCGGGGAGGCTGACGGGCGGGAACGGGTCGGGGCGGGGGACGAGAGTTCCGGGGAAGACGGGGCCGCGGTCGGCAGGGGCAGGGCGAGGTTCGAGTCGGACGGCCTCCGGGTCTGGGAGGCTGAGGACGGGGAGCGGTGCAGGTAGCCGCTCGGCACCGGCACCGGCGGCTGCTGGGGCAGCGGGTCCAGGGAGTGCGGGTCCGGGAACAGGTCCACCGTCTCCGCGCCCGGCGGGAACAGGTCCGGGGGCGGCGAGTGGTCCGGGTGCGGCGGCTGGTGCGGCGGCGGGGGGGGATTGTTCGTCACACCAAAGCCCTCGTGCGTCCAGGGTGAGCAGCTCGAGATCGAGGTACAGATTCATTCTAGCTGTCAGATACCGCACCCACGTGCTGTACAAGTCGTTCTGCGCGCGGACGAGCGCCGCCTGCACCTGGAGCAACTGTTCCGTCTGGGCGGCGGCGGCGGCCGACGCATCCACCCGCGGGTCGGGCGGGGCCAGCAGCGTGCCCCGCGCGTTGTCCACCTGTTGGTACGCCAACTCCACCGCCCGCTGCTGCACGCCCAGCGTCTGTTCCAGTTGCCGCACCGCCCGCAGGTCGGTCCGCACGTCGGTGGCGATGTTGTCCTCGAACGCCATCAGGTTCCGCCGCTGCCGCTGATACGCCACCAGCGCCGCCCGGTAATTATTCCGCTCCTCCCGCCGCACGAACGGCGGCTCGATCCGCATCCGCACCTGGTTCAGCGTGCGACTGCCGCCCACCGCGAGCGTCTGCCCGCGGCCGAGCGGCGAGTTCGTGGCCAGATCGTACTGCACGTCGAACACACCTTGCAGGGAATTCGCCGTCACGGTCACTTGCCGCCACGAGTCCACCACCTGCGCCCGCGCGTTCATCAGGTCGAAGCGGTTGTTCAGCGCGACCGCCGCCACCTTCTCCAAGCCCACGTCGAGCGGGGCGGCCACCACGTCCACGTCGTCGATCAGGATGGGCGGCACCGGCGCCCACCGGTCCCGCAGGTCGGCCAGCCGCTCGTTGCGGGCGGGCACGACCACCAGGGTGCCGAAGTTTAACACGTCCCGCAGCACCAGCGCTTTCGCCACCTTCTTCTTGTCCGCGTCCGGCTCCTTCGCCCACTCCCGCCGCTCGGCCCGCCGCAGTGCCAGCTCGAACCGCAGGCGGTCGTACTCGGTGTCCAGCGTGTTCACGCCCGCCTGCTCGGCGTCGGCCGTCTGCTTCGCCTGCAGCTTGCGGTCGCGCTCTTCCAGCAGCACCCGCCGGCGGGCGCGGAGGGCCGTCAACTCCGCCTCCAGTTGCTCGTCGGTCTTTCCCTTCTTGGCGGCCAGCCACTCCGCGTATTCCTTGGCCAGGGTGGTGCCGCGGGCGAGGGGTGAATCGGTCAGCAGTTTCGTCCAGCCTTCGCGGAAGGTGCCGGCCGGGGCGTCCGGGTCGAGTTTGGCGGCGGCGTCTTCCGCGTCCCGCAGTTCGGCGTACACCGCCTCGATTTTCTTCAAGTGCGCCCGCACCGGCCGCAGGGGGGATTCGTCCAGTTCGATGGGCACCGTCGCCGGCATCCCGAGTTGCAGTTTGAAGTTGTCGATGTTGTCCAGGTACTCCTGCGACCGCAACAGCACCGTCGCCCGCCCGGACAACTGCTGCTGCTCGATCCTCCCGACTTGCAGCTTGGTGACGATGCCGCCCTCTTCCAGGCTGCGGAACAGCTTCAGGTAGTAGTCGAACGACGCCAGGTTGTTCCGCTCGTTGTTCAGGATGGCCGACCGGAGGATGGTGGGCAGGTAGCCGACCGGGTTGGCCGTCAGGTTCGCCCCGATGCCGCGGCCCAGGTTCTGCGACAGCCCCTGCAGGCCATACGGGTTGTTCGTGTAGTCGCCCTGGCCGGTGACGGCGACGAAGAACACCGAACGGAAGCGGGCGTAGGACCGGATGGCGTACAGCAGGTTCCGCTCGGCCTGCGTGAGCGGTTCGAGCGTGACCGCGAACCCGCCGCCGCGGAGGAACGGCACGGCCAGACTCAGCCCGAGCGTGCTCACGCTGATGGTCGGCTGCCCGCCGCTCAGGTCCACCACCACCTGATTCGCCAACTGCACCAGCAGTTCGGCCCCGGTGCTGAACCGCCGGCTCAGCCCGGCCGTGCTGTTCACGTTCAGCCGCGTGCCGGGCGCGCCCGTCTCCTGACCGGCCACGCTCAGAATGGCCTCGCTCGCCGCCACCGCCTGCGCCGCGAACGTGTACCGTTGCAGCGTGACCGGCAGGGCGGACAGGTACAAGTCTTCGCGGCGGTCCTGGAACTCGCGGCTGTTGTACAACCCCAACTCCACCGCCTGATCCATGCGGATGCGATACCCGCGGGCGTCGGTGCGCAGCGCGGCATCGGCCCCTTCGGTGGCGGTCGGCTGTTCCGGCTTCGGCGGGGCGACCTCGTCCAACCCGTTCGACGTGTCGTCCGCCCGGTTGGTCGAATCCCACTCGATCACGTTCTGCAACCAGCCGTCGCCCTCGTGCCGCCCGCTGCCGCCCTTGCCCGGTCGCTGCGGGTTGGGCGACAACACCTTCGCGGCGTAGTCGTCGGGCGGGTAGGCGGGGTAATCGGGGGACGTGTTGTCGCTGAACCGCGAGCGGGGGTCGGGGTAGGCGTGCCAGTTCTGCACCCCCCACTGCGGCACCACGTTCTTCTGGCTGATGACCGCTTCCACGTCGCGGTCGGCCCGCTCGCGGAACGCCTGCCTCGAACACCCGGCGAACGCCCCCAGCACGGCGACGGCCACGACGAGCGAGCGGCGGACTTGAGGCAATCGGGGCATGTTCGGCATCCAAGACCGGAGCAAGCGCGAAGCGACACGCAGAACCTGTATCGTCCGCAAACTTTGCCCAACTTGAAGTGAAGACGACGTGCCACGTCCCCCGCCCGGATGGTTTCGTTCCACCTCCCCCCCACCCATCCGTGGAACCACGTCCCGAACGCGAAAGAACCCATGCCGGCCACGCACTTACGGCGAATGCGCCGACCCGGTGAACCGGTGGTGTGAGCCGCCGGGTGGGATCATTTCGGGAAATCTGGGCGGAATTCGTGTCCGGTTGAGGACCTGGATCTCAGTTGGAAGCGCGAACGATAGCGCGGAGCAGGTAGCCCGACTCCATGCCGTTGATGACGCCGTCGAACACCCGGCCGACCACCTGCCGCTTCGGTTCGGCGCTGCCGCCGAACGAGCGGAGGTAGGAAATCAGGCCGGGGCCGCGGGTGGCGTTCGGGCAGATGGCTTCTTCGGCCGTAAGGTAGTTGAGCAGGTCGCCGCCGGTGAGGGTGTCGTTCGCAGCCCAGTCCCGCCAGCGGTAGGGCGGGTCGATGGTGGGGGCGTACTTTTTGCGGGCGAGGGCGGCCTTGCTCTCCGCCCCGGAAGGTGTTCCGGGCGATACCGGGGCCACGATCAGCGGTTCGATCTCGTACATGCCTGACCTGCCGACCGACGGCGGTGGGGCGGTTCTCGTCGAAGGCACCTCCGCACTCGATGCCGTGCGCCAAGCGTTCACCGGCTCGGTGCAAGTCGCGTTCGGTGGGAACACGTACACGTACACCCCGAGCGGGTACGCGATCTGTGGGACGATGGCCGAGCAGCGCGAGTTCTGGTTCGACGGGGCGACGCTCTGGCTCGAGGACATGGCCAGCCCTGGCCTCCTCGACAAGGCGTTTCCTCGTGGGGGCGGCGCGTGCGACTGGGACTACAACGACCACAAGTGGTTCGTGTCGGTGACGGAGCACATCCCCGACACCCCGTCCGCCATCCCCGGCGACCTGGACGTCATCGACTCGAACGGGGACGCGGTGGCCGAGAACAAAGAGACCTCCGTCGGCGGGTGGGTGCCCTTGAACAACGACAACGACAACTACAACTTCCCGACCGCGACCAGTTTGGCGCACACGCTCGACATGAACGAGACGGCGCAGGTGGCGGGCGAGAACGACCTCGTGCCGCTCAAAGTGACCCTCCCCGAGTAACGGCCGGGCAGCTACTTCTTCTCGTTCTTGCAGGGGGCCGGCCTCCGCTACTGGTCGTCCGCCGACAAGGGCACGGAGTACACGCAGGCGTTCGACTTGGGCGGGGCGGTGACGAAAACCGTCTGGGTGGAGGCCCGGCTCGGCGACAACGCCCCCCGGCAACACGTCATCACGCTGCAATTTCGGGGCAGCGATCAGGTGCTCCAGACCGTGGATCAGATCAAGCTGACGGTGTACAAGGTGGACGGGGCGATGAACGTGCCGGGGTACTCGATGCACACCTACTCCGCCAGTGTGCCCGGCGGCACCCCGCGGTTCGCCGCCGGCAACATGGCGACGACCGTGACCGCGGGCAACCCGGTCGCGCACCCGAACCTGCCGATCAACACGGTGACGGCCCAGGTGCTGTGGGGCGCCGGCGCGGACGTGGGCGTGTACCGCGTCTACCCCACCGCCGACAACAACTTCTGGATCGACCGCCAGGTGAATGTGGTGAAAGTCGAGTTCTCGGCGGCGGCAGCAGGTGACAACGAACTCAAGTTTACGAATCCACCTTCTCAGTCAACTGTCTACAAGCAGTTGATCTTCTCCTCGACATTAGGCAATGCGATGGAGGCGAATCTCCGGGTGACGAAGATCGAGGGCCCATCTGTGGGCGGTAGCATGAGGGGTGTGAGGTTCGTTGAGATCGGCCTCGTGCAGAACGGCACGTTCACCAAAAAGCGCAGCGACTACGATGGATTCGCCCCGAAACAGAGTTACGTTTCCAGTCTGGAAGGGCAGTCCTACCTCGACACGATCACCGACCCACCCGCTATGGCAAGCACTCTCCCGTGGTACGACAGCAAAGCACACTCGGGTACCCGCGGTCTGTACACTCCGGGTGTAGATCCGCTCGCGAATGCTCCGATAGTTAACATTCTTTTAAATGCATCTGATACGCCCCAACTTACGGGACATGACCAGGCGAACCTAAAACTTACGGTCAATGGCACCGCCAAGGATGCTGACCGATTCGTGCTGCTATTCGATCTGAAGTTGTACCTCGCAGTTCGGACCAAAGAGGCGGTGCTCGATTCCGGCAAGGTGTACACCCAGCGGGCGAAGACAGGATGGCACTTCGACGGCTCGGGCGAATTCACTGTGCCGACCGTGTGGGTAAAGACCGGTGTGGGGAACGTGAAGGGCACGTCAGATGGGACTGACAATACGGGGGCATTCACCGAGGTGAACGACGGCTCAGTCGTCCCGTTGACCACCGCTCCGGTTCTTAACAACCAGCTTGCAGTTCAAACTTGGACCCCACGCAATCAGTAACGAAACGCTGGCTTTGATGGCGAAGCAGTAAACTAATCGTCCCACTCGCCTCACGGGGTCGTCACCATGCTTGCCGTCAACTGGCTTATGTTCAGTTTGGCAGTTACACTGGTCATCGCCCAACCCCTCCGTGCCGATGACAAACCCGATACGTCACTGGTCCGGGCGCGCGTGGCGAGCCTCGGAAAGAAGACGGATGGAGGGGCAGTGCCCGCGACCCTTGAAGTGCTTCATGTGTACTCGGGCCTCGGCGAACTCAAAGGCCGCACCTTCAAAGACTACCAACGGGAGGAGAGTAGTACTGGGTCAGAGGCGACTTCTCCGTTCGAGGTGGGTGAAGAAGCGATTTGCGTCATCAGAGGCGCAGACAAAGTCGAGTTGGTGGTAGCTCGCGATGACCGGTTCCCATTCCGCTATCGATCCCGGAAAGGGGACAACACTCGCCACTGCGAACACCTCAAGTTGGCCGAGGCGGTTGAGAAGACTGAAAATGAGAAGCCCGACAAGCGGCTGACACGGCTCCGCGAGTTCGCCTCCGACAAGACCGACGAGGTGGCGTATTGGGCGATGACGGCGGTTGGCCGCCTTGACACAACCGATTCACGAAAGCACTTGGACGAGTTGGCGGCGAAGCCAGACCCAAATCTGTCCGTCGCCGCGCAGATCGCGCTCGACGAGATCCTGTGCAAGCAGACAGAACGTGAGTGGCCGGACTCGAAACCGCGCACGGCAATGATCCGCGGATGGGTGAGGAGCGCCCAACCCGAGGAGGTCGCCGGGCGGGTGTTGTCGCGGATCGACATGGCGCACCAGAGGCGAGAATTGAGCGATAAATTGGCGGTCGAACTACTCTCTACCACCGTCGCAAACGCGGAGTGGCCGAAGAAGACCCGGCGTGACGCGTTACAACAATTGTGGCCGACGGCGGACCGGGCAGCCAGTGAGGAGGCCCGCACGGTGGCTTGGGAGTGCGTGTTCGGCCGCACGAAGACGAACGACGACTTGGCGCTACGGCGGTTCGCCGCTGAAGTGGTACGCCTGTTCCCGCTGTACGCCGCTCGCCTGAAGGCAGTCGAGGAGCACCTCGCCACCGAGAAGGACGCGAAGGTGGCCGAGTCGCTTCGCGCGGCCGTCAAGAAGGCGAAAGAGGCCGACAAGAAGTAACCCCCAACCCTCTCGCCGGGCACCTTCGGGTGCCCGGTGTCGTTTCCAGGCGAACTGGGGTCGGGCGTCCTGTTCGCCCGACGCGCGAACATTGACGACCGGCGCGAGGGGATGGCCGAGTTCGCCGCGAGCGTGCGAACGGGAGTCACCCGTGCCCGTGTTCCAGCAACTCCAGCGGGCCGGTGATGAACGCCAGCCCGCCGGTGTCGGTCCACTGGTCCACGTGATCGACGCCCGCGTCCACCCGCAGGTACGCGCCGGCGGTCATCTTCACCCCGCCCATGTACAGCGCGCCCTCGAGCAGCACGCACTCCTCGACGGTGGCGTGCGGGTGGGCCGGCAGGCGGGCGCCGGGGGCGAACTTGAAGAGCGAACTGAACCGCCCCCCCGCGTGGTCGATGTTCAGCACCCGCATGGTGATGCCGGGGTACGGCGTCGGGCCGAAGGCGGTCGGGTCGGCGGGGGCCACGGTGTAGCCGGCCGGCAGGTCGAGTTGCGCCAGCAGTGCCGACTTCAGTTCCGGCGGCGGGGCGACGGGGGCGGAGTCGGCCAGCAGCGCGACCGCGTCGGCGAACAGATCCCACGCTCCGGCGCGCTCGACCTCGGCCGCCTCGTCCGGCGTCAGGGCGCCGGCGGCGTACAGGGCGAACAGCTCTTCGCGGGGGGTGTCCCCGCCGGGCGGCGTCACGGGCGGTCTCCTTCCGCGCACAGGGCGCGGAGTCGAATCATGCCGAGGCGGATGCGGGTCTTCACGGTGCCGAGCGGAAGGCCCAGTGTGCGGGCGATCTGCTCGTGCGTCAACCCCTCATAGAAGGCGAGGCGGATGAGTTCGCCCTGCTCGGGCGGGATGCGGGCGAGTGCCGCCGACACCCGCCCGGCGGAGTCGGCCGCGTCCAGTCGCTCGCCGGGGTGGGCGGTGGTGGCCGGCTCGCCCGCCGGCTCGCCCACGGTTTTCGCCGTCGCCCGCCTCCGCAACCGGTCCGCCGCCCGGCTGCGGGCGATCATCAGCACCCACCCGTCCGGGCTGGCGCGGGTCGGGTCGAACCGCTCCGCCTGGTTCCACACTTGCAAGAAGGTTTCCTGGAGTACGTCGTCCGCATCGGGGCGGTTTCCTAAAAGTTTCAACAGGAAACCGTACACCCGCGGGGCGAGGCGGTCGTACACGGCGGCGAACGCCGTGCGGTCGCGGTCGCGGGCCACGCGGGTCAGCAGGTCGGGGGTGTCGGGCATCGCCTCTCCGGGAATTCGGCCCGGCCGTCTGTGAATCAGGATACGCCGGACGGGTGAGGGGGTGTTCGCCGGGTGTGAAAAATCCCGGCGGGCGAATCCGGCCGCCGCGCGAATGCGTACTGTGGGCGATAGGATCAGAAGACCTCACCCCGAGCCCCACTCCGAACGGAGAGGGGGTGTCGGACTCGGAGACCTCACCCCCCGGCCCCCTCTCCGAACGGAGAGGGGGTGTTCAAGGCGGATGCCATTCGGACTGTTCCGCGGACGCCTTTGGACCTGAACACCTTGAACACCCCCTCTCCCGTGGGAGAGGGGGCCGGGGGGTGAGGTCTTCAAACTGACACCCCCTCTCTCGTGGGAGGTGGCCGGGGGTGAGGTCTTCCCAACACACTTCGTGAGGTGCGACGATGGCGCGATTCCTACTGGCCGTGCTCGCGGCCGGCGTGTGCGCGGTGGCGGCGCGGGCGGACGACAAGATGATCGCCGCGGCCGACCTGGACAAGAAGGCGTACAAGGCGGCGTTCGTCGCCGCCGACGTCGGCACCAAGACGTACAACGGCGGCGACCAGGAGGGCTGCCTGAAGCTGTACCAGGGCACGCTCACGACCCTGGCCATCATGCTCGACCACCGCCCCGATCTGGTGAAGACGATCACCGACCAGATGACCCTCGCCGACAAGCTGGTGACGGTGAAGGACAAGGCGTTCACCCTGCGGGGGGCGCTCGACACGGTGATGGAGGCCACCGCCGGGAAGGCGAAGAAGCCGCTGTGGGACCGCCTCGGCGGCGAGCCGGCGGTGAAGGCGGTGGTGCACGATTTCGTGGCCGCGGCGGCCACCGACAAGGCGGTCAACTTCTTCCGCGACGGCAAGTTCAAACTGGACGCGAAGGGCGTGGAACAACTGGAGAAGTACCTGGTGGAGTTGGTGAGCGCGACCACCGGCGGTCCGCTCAAGTACACCGGCCGCGACATGAAGAGCAGCCACGCGGGCATGAAGATCACCGACGCCGAGTTCGACGCCCTGGCCGGCCTCTTGATCGCCACGCTGAAGAAGTACAAGGTGCCGCAGGCGGAGGCGGACGAGCTGGTGGGCATCGTGGCCGGCACCCGCAAAGACATCGTGGAGGTGAAGAAGTAGTCGGGTCGCGCGGGTGGCGACCGGAGGCGCTGTTGCTCCGCTGGCCGCCCCACACGAGGGTGAAGGCGTCGACGATCG